>NZ_CAWORF010000022.1:0-33557 GCF_963883545.1 Escherichia sp. E4702
GCCACCAGTAAGACTGAGTGGGGACGGGCGTTCCGCGACCGTCTGGCGGCTAATGGCAAGAAAGGAAAGGTGATTCTCGGCGCGATGATGCGCAAGCTGGCACAGGTGGCGTATGGAGTGCTGAAGTCAGGCGTGCCGTTCGATGCGTCACGGCATAATCCGGTAGCGGCGTAAAATCGCGGAAGGGATGAAAAAAACAGCGCCTGACGGCGCTGTGTCTGGCATGCCTGCAATCCGGGAGACTGGACCAGGAAAAAACTTGCAGGCCGTAACAGTATCTACGGCTGCTTATTTTGTAGGCCTGATAAGACGCGCCAGCGTCGCATCAGGCATGATGCACCAGTTGCCTGGGTTTTTTACTCTTGCGGCCATAACCATGCGGCGCCGCGTACGCCGCTCGAATCACCATGCTTCGCCTTACGCACGGGCGTTTCACATTCGCCACCGAAGACAAATTGTTTAATCAGCGGTGGAACTGTTTGATATAAACGGTCAACATTGCTCATCCCTCCGCCCAGGACAATCACATCCGGGTCGAGAATATTCACCACATGCGCCAGCGACTTCGCCAGTCGTAGCTCATAACGACGTAATGCCAACTCAGCAACCGGATCGTTTTCTTCAACCAGGCGGATAATTTCACTGCCTTTCAGCGCATATCCGCTCAAATGACGAAAATCCGTCGCGAATCCCGTGCCCGAAATAAAGGTTTCAATACAGCCTTGTTTACCGCAATAACAAGGGACTTCCTCGCGATAACGCAGTTCGTCTTCGTCCATCCACGGTAGCGGATTGTGTCCCCACTCGCCTGCCGTGCCATTGCCGCCAATATGCGCCCGCCCATTGAATGCCACGCCCGCGCCGCATCCCGTGCCAATAATCACAGCAAATACCGTCTGCGCTCCCGCTGCCGCGCCATCTACCGCTTCCGAAACCGCCAGACAGTTGGCGTCATTTGCCAGCCGCACTTCCCGCTGCAACCGCGCGCTTAAGTCTTTATCGAATGGCTGACCGTTAAGCCAGGTTGAATTGGCATTTTTCACCACGCCGGTGTAAGGCGAAATCGAGCCTGGGATCCCCATCCCCACTGTTCCACGCTGTCCTGTCGCCTGCTCCGCCATCTCTACCAACGTGGCGATCGTTTCTATGGTCTGCCGGTAATCATCACGCGGCGTAGGCAGACGATGACGGTACAACTGCTCCCCTGCATCGCCCAGTGCAATCACTTCAGTTTTGGTGCCGCCTAAATCGATACCTATACGCACGGTACTCTCCTTATTTTTTTCAATATCAATAGCGTAGAGACGGACAACCGGATTGGCAATGCAAGGCCGCCGACAATTCGTTATCATGCCCGCTAAATTTAACGACAAGGCCGTGGAAATTATCATGCTGTGGTTCAAAAATTTAATGGTTTACCGTCTTAGCCGCGAGATTTCGCTGCGTGCAGAAGAGATGGAAAAACAGCTAGCCTCGATGGCATTTACCCCATGCGGCAGCCAGGATATGGCGAAGATGGGCTGGGTTCCTCCGATGGGATCGCACAGCGATGCGTTAACGCACGTTGCCAATGGTCAAATTGTTATCTGCGCGCGCAAAGAAGAAAAAATTCTCCCGTCTCCGGTCATTAAACAGGCGCTGGAAGCGAAAATCGCCAAACTGGAAGCTGAACAAGCGCGTAAGCTGAAGAAAACCGAAAAAGATTCGCTGAAAGACGAAGTGCTGTACTCTCTGCTGCCGCGTGCTTTCAGCCGTTTTAGCCAAACCATGATGTGGATCGACACGGTGAACGGTTTGATTATGGTGGACTGCGCCAGCGCCAAAAAAGCGGAAGATACGCTGGCACTGCTGCGTAAAAGCCTGGGGTCGTTACCGGTTGTGCCATTGAGCATGGAAAACCCGATTGAACTGACGCTGACCGAATGGGTTCGCTCCGGTAGTGCGGCACAGGGCTTCCAGCTGCTTGATGAAGCCGAGCTGAAATCGCTGCTGGAAGATGGCGGCGTGATCCGCGCGAAGAAACAAGATCTGACCAGCGAAGAGATCACTAATCACATTGAAGCCGGAAAAGTGGTGACTAAACTGGCGCTCGACTGGCAGCAGCGCGTTCAGTTTGTGATGTGCGACGATGGTTCGCTCAAGCGCCTGAAGTTCTGCGACGAACTGCGCGATCAAAACGAAGACATCGACCGCGAAGATTTTGCCCAGCGCTTTGACGCCGATTTCATCCTGATGACCGGCGAACTGGCAGCGTTAATTCAAAACCTGATCGAAGGATTGGGTGGCGAAGCGCAACGTTAATAGCTGGTTTGCCTTCAATGCCGGATGCGACGCCTCGGTGCGTCTTATCCGGCGTACGAAGCCATGCCAGGCATTAATCTAATCATTCGCTACGTCGGGTAATGATTTTTAACGCTGCAATATTGTGTGTTTTACGCCGTGACCTCATTTTAATTCCTCAAGCTTATTGCGCGCTTCACTGCGAATTTGCCGTGTCGATCCGGTTTTAACTAATTCACGTAATTGTTGTGGATCCGGATGATCGGCAAATAACAGTAATGACGGATCCTCTTTTAACCACGCCGTTTTCACCTCAGCAGGCAGTTGCGGATTGGCAATCGCTCCCTGACGATCCTGCGGTGTAACCAATGCTGTGAATGCGGAAGTCGGCGTATGCGCATTAATCAACGCCGTTTTACGTAATTGTTCATGCCGACTTTGCAGTAATGCCAGCCAAAACTCATCATCAGGCTTATCTGTCAGCTTATCCAGCTCGATTAAAATAACGCTATCATCATCATTCCAGCGACGTAATCCTCTATCACACTGCCTACGATTACTATTTGTCATGTCTGTAACAGACAGCGCCCAGTCAGCATTAAAGCGATATTGCTTATCAAGACGGGCAATAATCTCTGAGGGTAAATCATTTTTATCAAATAACTGATTGCGCATCCGGTAACGATATTCAGCTGGTAAATCAGGCAGCAAATCGATGGCGTCATTGAGCATTGCTTCATCTACCATGCCATTATCAATCAGTTCCAGTTGTATATCATACGCCTGCTCCTGATCTTCTTGCCGTTTGCTCATTATTAATTGCAATGTGCGCTGCCACAATTTTTTCTTATATTCCAACGGCAGCAGTTTATCGTGTGCTAATTCATTCCAGACAGCGGGGTTATCATGATGTGTCAGAAGATAGTTAATCACTTCAGTTGACGTCAGATAACGCGCACCTTCACGTAAATGTTGTATATCTTCTTTTGCCAGCGACAGTTGACGCGCTTCAGGTAAAGCAATAAATAATGCCATCACGATATTTTTATGGTCTTTATTATCGAGATACATTTGATCTGCAATACGTTCAATATCGGGAATACTCATGTTTGCAGAAAGCCGCGTAACTTTGAGTTCCGCAAGGGCATGAGCTACGGCTTCACGGACCTTAAGTGATTGATCGTTACTCAGCGCCACGGCTTGTCGTGTAGTCAAATCGGCACCAGCAATTCGTTCGCGTAGTTCATCATCATCGCTATTTATCAGTTCATCCACCACGGATGCTGGCGCCAGCCACGCGTAATCGTACTGGCTGACTAACGTCTTACGCACAATCGGAAACGGACTCTGACTTAATAGGGCAATGATTTCCGGAGAAAGATTATCCTGTCTGGCCTGCTCAAGTTGGACGCTCTCGACAGGAGTCGACATTAATTTTTCATTCACTTCTGGTGAAATATCGCTATTTTTAATCAGTCCTTTCGCCACTGCCTGGTCTTTAATAAAAGGCGCGGTGAGTAAATGCATTTGCCTGGCGGGCCAACGCTGCGCCATATATTCTCGTGTCTGGTCATCAGGATGCTGTAGCAATTGCAGCATAACATCAGTTGGTAGACTCTCCATGCGAGTCAGAAAACGCGCCACCAGCGGATCTTCATGCTTAACGTTGCCAGCCGCAAATTTTTCGACCTTGCCCTGTTCAATCCACTGCAATTTTTCACTTAGCCCCGATACAGGTGTATCGCGAAACAACGGCAATCCCTGGACAATACTGGCCGCTACACTGTCATAATCAGGATAGGCATTTAAAACATTGTCGGTTTCAATTTCAGTAATCTCATAGAGATCGGGCTCAAACAGCGAATACGCTTTTCGAATATTCGCATCCCAGTCATAATTTTCATTGCTGGTATCTTCGTTGATATAAAACTCAGCGTTATTAACCTCAAATTGCGTCGCCTTGTCTGAAACAATAATTCCGCGAGCCGTAATACCTTTCATTACTTCAAAGTTATGATCATTATAATCAGCATAGACTAAACCTTTCGCTTGCATCTCACCTTTGACGTATGCGAAATCATGATTAATAAAGTTGTCGACAATCACATTGCCCAACACAATGAGTTGACCATCACCTGCCGAATAATCATCATAATCACCATTAATGGTTAAATTCCCCTTGACCACCAGGGTATGCTTATTACTAAAATTGCTGGGTATTGATAAATCTCCATTATGATAATACCAACGAATGTTATTTTTAAGCATATAAGAGGCTTCCATACTATCATCGGTTTCCTCTTTAACTCCATTACGTTCTTCTGCGGTCATGATATGGAAATCTGACTTAATAAGATCATCGCTAGTGATCCACTCAGCAGCGTAAACATTTTCGGTGGCAATAAATACAACCATACAGATGATCAATATTTTTATTTTATTCATAATCTTCACTGATATTAATATCAACCTTGATAGATTATGAATATATCGAAAATAGAAAAATTAGCAGCAATGGAGATTTTATTATTCGTGAAATAAGGAATATTTCAGAAAAATGCCCTCCCATTCAGACGGGAAGGCGCGATATTACAGATAGCGGCACAAATAGGAGGTCGGTTCGGCAACTTGCAGATGGAACTCGCTGTGGCCGGGAACATTAAATACTTCACCAGCTTCATACACGCGCCAGTCGGTAGCGCCAGGCAGCAAAACATTCAGCGCCCCGCTGACCACCGTCATCTCTTCGGGTTCCGCAGTACTGAACGTGTATTCACCTTCAACCATCACACCGACGCTGGCGCGGCCAGTATCGCTGCTGGTAAAGCCGATCGATTTCACTTTTCCGGAAAAGTATTCGTTACTTTGAAGCATAAACTGGCCCTGTCAGGTGGTTTAACATCTTCTTCACTATAGGGGCCAAAGGTGCTAACTGTCACGTAAAATTACACCAGCAATTCCGCCGCCAGCCTTGCAATCAATACGTTAGAGAGCAAAACAGGTACATCGAGCTTTTTTTGCAGTAAATCGCGATGACGCTGATTAAATCCTAAACAATCCAGCATGATGACATCCGCGCCATTCGCCAGCAATTCTTTCCCGGCATCAACGATTTTCTGTTCAGAATCATGAATGGGATTTCCCAGCGAGAATAGTGGTGTTCTCTGCAAAATTTGCCATTTTTGCGCCTGAACGGCCAAAAGCTCTTCTACTGGAACAATAACACCGACCTGGTGACCTTCAACAATGGAGGAAACCAAGGGGGGGAGAATGCGCAAAGGTTCGAGGAAGATCGTATTTCGCGCTGTCATATTGCTAATGTTGGCCGTACTCATTAGCAAAATAACGTCATAATCCTGATTATCGAGTACCTCAATCACGCTTTGTAGATCACGCTCCACTTTACGGCGTGAAACGTGGGCCAGCTGGTTGTCATTTAATAATGTCAGAATAGTTTCTTCGCCTGCTTCTGGCGCATACTCCGCCATCACCTCTTCGCGGCTTAATTTCCCCAGCAGGCTATGATGGGAAATATTATTTTCGTCAATGTACTCCGTCAGAAGCGGCAAAACTTCATGCATTGGTACAATGCCGATGGTCAGAATCGCCAACGACGCGCTCATTGTCTTCCACCTTTCTTTTTCGTCGTTAATTACCGGGCAAATACTAAGCACCACTGCGGGCGCTTGCCGATGCTACAAATGCAAAAAAGCGTAGCAGCAGACGCGCACGGCATAATGTAAAGATTCCCAATAGTTCCAGTAATGGATTGTTATTGTTTAATATTCTAATTATTTGAAAAACATGAATTGTGAAAAGTGTGATGCAGGTCCGTTGCAATAGCACTCAGAGTCCCTTCCGAGCAGTCTGATGCGGTCACTCTTTATCAGGATCCTCATAGCGTTTTTTAGCATCCATCGCCTCCTGGGCCGTAGGATGTTCGCTGATCAAAGAGTCTGGTTTGGGATGATCGGCTCGCAGCTGATACCAGGTCACAGTCTGTCCTTGCTGGCCTTTTTCTACCGTAACAATTCTGGCTTCTCGGGGATAAGGCGGTTTCGTTGGCATTGTTCTTCCTTATTTCACGGGATGAACATTAAGTATAGGTGCCAGGACAATGACAGTTTGCCGTTTGTGCCAAAGCGGTTCGAATTTCAGAGATCACCTGACTGGGTTCGTTGTTAGCATCGACGATAATATGCGCAACTTCACGATATAATGCATCGCGTTCTTCCAGCACTTCCTGAACTTCTTCACTTAACGGTTTTCCTGTGAGTGTTGGCCGTAAATCCTCTTCTGGCGCTGCTTGCAGACGATTTACCAGCACTGACACCGGCGCGCACAAGTAAACCACAATCCCGTTATTACGCATGTAGTGGCGATTAAATTCCGTCAGAATAATACCGCCGCCCGTCGCGATAACGGTGGATGGTGCAGTTACTGCTTCCAGAGCTGCGCTCTCCCTGGCGCGAAATCCTGCCCACTCTTCCCTTTCGACGATCTCTGCTACCGTCATATTGAGTTGTGATTGCAACCATTGGTCGGTATCAACAAACCGACAGTTGAGCGAATCGGCAAGGGCCATTCCGACCGTTGTTTTACCACAGCCCCGAGGCCCGATCAGAAAAAGAGGTTGTGTCATCGTGGGTTTTCCCCAAAAGGTCGCAATGCGGCGAAAGCCGGTTTCGTAAGAATAACGATCATACCATCAAACTAGTACAATTTCGATTGTAAAGAAATAATTCCACTTAAGGAGTGAACTTCAATACATTCCTTACTATAACAAGAAATGAGCGAGAAAGAAGTGTAAATAATATATTACATTTACGAACAGTTACGTTGAACTTCCAGCCACCATTTTTCAAGTTCAGCCGCAAATGCCTGGCGGTCACGTTGCGAAAGGCTATCTGGTCCTCCGGTCTGGATCCCGCTGGCTCTAAGGGTATCCATAAAATCGCGCATCGTCAGACGTTCACGAATAGTCGCAGGTGTGTACCGTTCGCCACGCGGATTAAGTGCTGCCGCGCCTTTCTCGATGGCTTCAGCAGCCAAAGGAATATCTGCGGTTATTACCAAATCGCCCGCCTCACACTGACGTACAATTTCATTATCGGCCACGTCAAAACCTGCCGCGACGCGCAGCGTGCGAATAAACCGCGATGGCGGCACGCGTAAACTCTGATTTGCCACCAACACCAGCGGCATCTGCATACGTTCTGCCGCGCGATACAGAATCTCTTTAATTACATTGGGACACGCATCGGCGTCCACCCATATTGTCATAAGGCTATCCTCTGTTGGGTAATCTTCTATTGTGTCGCGCTTTTGCCTTCCGGCATAGTTCTGTTTATGCTTCTGACCAGGCGCTTTTCAAAATAATGAATTCACGGCAGGAGTGTGCAATGGAAAAGAAAATCGGTTTTATTGGCTGCGGCAATATGGGAAAAGCCATTCTCGGCGGTCTGATTGCCAGCGGTCAGGTCCTTCCAGGGCAAATCTGGGTGTATACCCCCTCCCCGGATAAAGTTGCCGCCTTACATAAACAGTTTGGTATCAACGCTGCAGAATCGGCACAGGAAGTGGCGCAAATCACCGATATCGTCTTTGCTGCCGTCAAACCGGGCATCATGATTAAAGTCCTTAGCGAAATCACTTCCAGCCTGAATAAAGACTCTCTGGTGGTTTCTATCGCCGCAGGCGTTACGCTCGAACAACTTGCCCGGGCGCTGGGTCACGACCGGAAAATTATTCGCGCCATGCCGAACACCCCCGCGTTGGTCAATGCCGGGATGACATCCGTAACGCCAAACGCGTTGGTCACTCCCGAAGATACTGCCGATGTGCTGAATATTTTCCGCTGCTTTGGCGAGGCGGAAGTCATTGCTGAGCCGATGATCCACCCAGTGGTTGGCGTGAGCGGTTCTTCGCCAGCCTATGTCTTTATGTTTATCGAAGCGATGGCCGACGCCGCCGTGCTGGGCGGGATGCCACGCGCGCAAGCTTATAAGTTTGCCGCCCAGGCGGTAATGGGCTCCGCGAAAATGGTGCTGGAAACCGGCGAACATCCGGGCGCCTTGAAAGATATGGTCTGCTCACCAGGAGGCACAACCATTGAAGCGGTACGCGTTCTGGAAGAGAAAGGATTCCGTGCCGCGGTGATCGAAGCGATGACGAAGTGTATGGAAAAATCAGAAAAACTCAGCAAGTCCTGATGACTCTCGCCGGACGTCAGGCCGCCACTTCGGTGCGGTTACGTCCGGCTTTCTTTGCTTTATAGAGCGCCATATCGGCCGATTTCAGCCACTCACGGTAGTGACTCATTTGCGGATTCAGCGGCGCGATACCGACACTTATCCGTAATATCACCTGCGGCGTATTTGGCAGGCGTAATGCATTTAATCCTTCATGCACACGTAACATGGCGGTAATGGCGTTTTCGGCTGGCGTACCTGACATAATTACCGCAAATTCATCACCACCAAAACGACCAATCACATCGCTGCCACGCAGGGTAATTTGTAACTGTCGGGTAAGGGCAACGATGGCTTCATCACCCACATCGTGACCCCATGTATCGTTGATACTCTTAAAATGGTCGATATCAATAATCAATAGCGTCGCATCGCGATTGTGTCGGCGACAGTTATCAAACTCATTACGTAGCATGATTTCCCAGTGACGCCGGTTGTAAACGCCCGTCATGCCGTCGCGGGTACTCATGACCTGCAATCGTCGTTTATGTTCAGCCAGTTTGGTCGCTGTCTGGTAGCTAACCCACCCAAACAGCAGAGGATAAATGACGATAATGGGAAGGGAGAGCCACCATTCCAGCGGCGCACTCTTGAGCGACACAGTGATCCCCGTGAGTTCGAGTGTGACAAGGCAGGAAACGACCATCAACACCAAACCGGCGACAAACAGACGGGGGCCGCCTGCCCCCATCAAATTCAGGCACATAATCATCAGCATTGCGATCGAAGGCAGCACGTTTACGCCCATCACGCCTACCCACATACCGGCTAACACTGCATCAGTTTTTAAGTTGTATATTTCCCGGCCAAGCGGATCAACGGCCCTGCTCGCCAACTGCCAGGCTAAATGTGGCCAGACAAATGCCCAGCCAACCAACACCAGCCACCACCAGCCTGACAGCGGGTGCGAAACCAACGTCGAGGCGATTGGTAAGAACATCCCAGCCAGTCCTACCGCCCGCGGTAGTCTGACGCGACGGGCGAAGCGCAGCCCGGATCGCTGATGTTCGTTTTGAGGAGTTATTGGTGGTATCTCCCCGTGTGCCGCCGCTTTTTTGTAAAAATTTTCATCATTCATTATTTTTGGGAACATTCAGAAACAATTTTCCCAAATTATAGAGATGGGGCGAAAGGCGGGAGTATGATATTTCGGGTGAGCCATTTTCTTAACTCACCCGTTAGCACTATAGGTATTACGCGGCTTTCTTGAGGCAGGTACTCATAAACTTATTACGATCATCACCTTTCAGAGATTGCTGCGTCGCCTGACTATTACATTCGCGCATCTTCTGCTGCTGCGGTGTCAAACTCTTTTCACCGGGCGCAGATTTGCTGTTCTTCAGGCAATCACTCATGTATGTCTTACGGGCATCCCCTTTCAACGCCTGCGCTGTTGCCTGTTGATTACAGGAGGTCATACGCTGTTGTTGTGGGGTTAACGTTCTCTCGGCAGCGCCGACAGTGGTTAAAAAAACCAGGCCGAATAGCAGGGTAACCAGTAATGTTATTTTCATAGCACCATCCCTCTTCACATTTTAACCAGGAGCGTTTGCGCCCTTGATCTGCTTTTAAGTCTGGTTGCTAACAGCAAAAAAACCACCCGACAGCCCAAATTAGCCGCCGGGTTCGGTGTTATTTCAGCCCCAGTGCAGCTTTCATGGTGTAGAAGAGATCGGTCTGATCGGTCAAACCAACCACATTCGCAGCGTGCGGACCATATGCAGCAATACGCAACTGGCTACCGGTATGCTCTTGTGAATCCTCTTCGGAGTTCCCGTAACTCATCACCATCACTGCGCCATCTTTGGTGTTTAACGCCTGAGTCAGACCCGGCGCTTTGGTATCTGGCGCGACAATCTGGCTGGCGTGGGCGTGGTCAGCGGTGACCACCACCAGTGTGTTGCCATCCTTTTTGGCAAATTCCAGCGCCCGCTGTACGGCTTCATCGAGATCGACCGTCTCGCCAATTTGGCCACAAGGATTCGCGGCGTGATCCTGTTTATCGATCGACGCACCTTCAACTTGCAGGAAGAATCCTTTCTCATTTTTGCTCAGTAGTTCAATGGCTTTATCGGTCATCTGCGCCAGCGTAGGCACACTGTCATTGCGTTGCGGATTCGGGGTACAGGTGACTGCGGGCTTATCGATATTACCGTGGTACGTTGCTTTCGGTCCTTGCCAGCGCACTGGCATATTGCCGTCAGCAAACAGTCCAAGCAGGGGTTTTTGCTGGTTCGCTTCCGTCACCGCATTCAGCGATGCGGTATCGCTGACTAACTGATAACCACGCGCCTGTGCCTGTTCACGCAGCGTTTTTCCCTGCCATTCACCGGCGGTTGCCGTTTCAGCAAAGGTTTTTGCGCCGCCGCCAAGCGTAACATCGGCACGGGCGTTAAGCAGTTGTTCAGTAATCGATCCTTTTCCACCTTTTTCCAGCGCGTTGCTCGGGCATTTTTCGCTGGTAACGCTCGGGCCATAGCATTTGCGCGAGGTCACATGCGCCACTAGCGCGGCGGGAGTGGCATCCTGTATTTCAGCCGTTGAAACGTTGCCGGTCGCCAGCCCTGCGGCTTTTGCCAATTCCAGAATCGTTGGATGATCTTTTTCATGAATATCGACACCCAGCGCGCCGTTATACGTTTTGACGCCAGTTGACCAGGCCGTTGCTGACGCTGCGGAGTCGGTCACGTAGTCTGGTTTTCCGGTATTTTTATCCAGCGCATAATGGGTGTATTGTCCGGTAAGCGGTAAGGCATCGATCCCTTTAAAAAAACCGCCCGCGCCTTCAGCATAATTGCGTGCGGCAGTGATTTCCGAATCCCCCATCCCATCACCAATCAATAAAATAATATTTTTCGCGGGTTTATCGCTAAGAGAATCGCGTAAGGCAGCTGTCTGATCGCTCGTTAATCGGCGAGCACCGCCAGGTGCGGTAATATCCCCCTGTGCCGCCCGGTTTTCCAGAATTGGCATCTCTGGGGTCCGGGCTTTAGTAACAGGGGTAAACAGTAACGGCAAGAGAGCCAGTGCAATAGTGCTTTGTTTCACTTTATTTTCTCCATGTACAAATACATTAAAAAATAAAAACAAAGCGACTATAAGTCTCTGGCATGACAGCATTATGACAACGGTTGGAGGGCTTAACTTTTTACTGACGAGGATGCCTCAATAACTTCTTTACGTAATCGCGCAGCAGCTCCGTATCGTCATCAGGAATGCTGGCATCGGGCTTTACCGAGTATAGCGCCCCTTCAACCTGATCAATCAACCGCTGTTGGTCATTTTGCGCCATATTGCGAAGCATCGCAGTAACGATAATCTCTAGTGCTTCGACCTGCGCGCACAATTCTTTCGACTCCTCTTCCTTTTGGGCAAGCTTAAATAACAACTCAGCAATGAGATTTTTCATATCTGTATTTCCTTATCCAAAGTATGGAGAAGTTAACATTATGTTTCACAACTGCATAGAGTCTTGATGTAGTATTTTTATGACAGAGGAAATAGTTTTTAGCAAATATTTTTTTTCACATTTATCAGCGAAACGTTTCTCTATTTTTAAATAATTCCACACATAAAATATAGGTATTTAATTATTAATGTTTTTTATAATAAAAAGTTATAGAATATATCCTCTTGGTTAACTTATTATTAAGTATAATAACCATCCGGCCAGCAATTCACACCAGGAATAAATTAGTTTCCCGTTCATCATTTTTGTGATTTTGCGCACATAATTTAGCCAGCGATGAATCTTCCCCCGCAAGCTGCACGGTTTATCAGCAGAAGATTGCAACAAACTGTCAGAAGGCCGCGAATCCCCCGTTTTGTCGTGGTAATGTATGCTCTTTGTGTTCTACGGGATAGGTTTTTAAGATGGAAAAACTGCGGGTAGGAATCGTTTTTGGTGGAAAGTCAGCAGAACATGAAGTGTCTCTGCAATCGGCAAAAAACATTGTCGATGCCATTGATAAAAGTCGCTTTGACGTTGTGCTGCTGGGCATTGATAAACAAGGGCAATGGCACGTCAGCGATGCCAGCAATTATTTGCTGAACGCAGACGATCCTGCCCATATTGCGCTGCGCCCTTCGGCCACCAGTCTCGCGCAGGTGCCGGGTAAACATGAACATCAACTTATTGATGCGCAGAACGGCCAGCCGTTGCCGACGGTGGATGTCATTTTCCCAATTGTCCACGGTACGTTGGGTGAAGATGGTTCCTTGCAGGGAATGCTGCGGGTCGCCAATCTACCGTTTGTCGGTTCCGATGTTCTGGCTTCTGCTGCATGCATGGATAAAGACGTCACCAAACGTCTGCTGCGTGACGCTGAATTGAACATCGCGCCATTTATTACCCTGACGCGCGCCAATCGCCACAAAATCAGCTTCGCCGAAGTGAAGTCTAAACTTGGGTTGCCGCTGTTTGTAAAACCAGCTAATCAGGGTTCCTCTGTTGGCGTCAGCAAAGTGACCAGCGAAGAGCAGTATGCCCTTGCTGTCGATCTGGCGTTCGAATTCGATCACAAGGTGATCGTTGAGCAAGGGATCAAAGGTCGTGAGATCGAATGTGCGGTTCTGGGTAATGACAATCCGCAAGCCAGTACCTGTGGCGAGATCGTACTGACCAGCGATTTCTACGCCTACGACACCAAGTACATTGACGAAGATGGCGCGAAAGTGGTGGTTCCGGCGGACATCGCGCCGGAAATCAACGATAAAATTCGGGCGATTGCCGTTCAGGCTTACCAGGCGTTGGGATGTGCTGGCATGGCGCGTGTAGACGTCTTTTTAACGCCGGAAAACGAGGTGGTGATCAACGAGATCAACACGCTGCCAGGCTTTACCAACATCAGTATGTATCCGAAGCTGTGGCAAGCCAGTGGCCTGGGCTACACCGACCTGATCACGCGTTTGATTGAGCTGGCGCTGGAGCGTCACGCAGCGGATAACGCATTGAAAACCACCATGTGATTTTTGGATGCCCAATAACTTTTTTGTTGGGCATTTCAGGCTGATGGCAAACGTAAGATTGCCTGATGCGCTTCGCTTACCAGGCTTACCAGGCTTACCAGGCTTACCAGGCTTACCAGGCTTACCAGGCCTACCAGATAATTGCAATATACTGATTTTGCACGATTTTGTAGACAGGACAAGGCGTTTACGCCGCATCCGGCATAAACAACGAGCACTTTGCCAGCACTCCAGAACGCCCAATCTTCTGTTATTGGGCGTTTTCAGTATCGTCATCGCGACGACGAATAATCAGCCCCGCCAGCCAGAAACTCATCACCCACGTCACCAGACCGACGGCATAGGTCTGCCAACCTTTAGCTTCAAACCCCAGCAACCCCACCACGCCATTAAGAATGAATATAAGGCCAATGGCGAACGCATAGTAATGCCAGTCGCGGCGGATTTTTACAGGCAGATTCATGGCAGCTCCGTTAACGAAAAACAACATCCTTGCATATTCTGCAACATCCGTCTGTGGTGTAGACAGCATTTCCAGAACCGTTAAAAAAATTTAACTTAAGGTTGCAATTTTGTGACTCATAACGAAGATTCTCGCTTCGGGAATATTCCCAACACCAATTTACCATGATTCTGATATTGACAATCCCAATGACCTGTCAGACTTGCCATAAGCCGCTGGTATCACACCAGAAGAGAAGCAGATGACTTCCGGAGGTTTTTATGGCTGATTTCACCCTGTCAAAATCGCTGTTTAGCGGAAAATATCGCGATGCCTCTTCAACGCCTGGCAACATTGCCTATGCATTGTTTGTGCTGTTTTGCTTTTGGGCTGGAGCGCAATTGCTGAATTTGTTGGTACATGCGCCAGGTGTCTATGAGCATTTAATGCAGGTCCAGGAGACAGGCCGCCCACGGGTGGAAATTGGTCTGGGAGTCGGCACCATTTTCGGGCTGATCCCGTTTTTGGTTGGCTGTTTCATCTTTGCGGTGGTTGCGGTGTGGCTGCACTGGCGACATCGCCGCCAGTAAGATTTATTTTGCCAGATGCGACGTAAACATCTGGCCTACGATTATCTATTGGTCACGGCTTCATACAGCGCGCTCGTCTTTCATCGACGCGCTTCGCAAACCATGCGGTGGTAAGGTTACGGGTGATTTTCGGGCTTTCCAGTTGAATACCGGGCAACATTTCACGCGGTAGCGATTTACCCGTTTTCGCTTCGGCGAGTTGATAAACCTTCTTATACAACGCCGTCTCTTCAAAAGAGAAACTATCCCCTTTCTCGAGCTGACGACGAATTTCGCTGTCGCTCATTCCCAGTTTGTCCGCCAGCTTACGCGTCGCCAGTTCTGTTTTACCCGGCTCTTTACTGTCATAACGAATCAAATCACCATCCAGCGCCAGCTTCACGCCGCTGGCTTTGCTGACCGCATTCTGAAACGCGGCATTACGACTGGCGTACCAACCGGCATTAAAATCGGCGAAACGGAAAATCGGCGCGCTATAGCTGGCAGGATAATTGAGTAAATGGTAAGTCCCGAACCATAATCCGCCGCGACGACTGAAGACCTCCTGACGTACCGTACCGTCCATTTTCCACGGATACCCCCTGGTATGCTGTTCGGCAAAAGCAATGCTGACCTGCATCGGCCCACCGGTGCGCACCGGGTTAAGCGAACCAAACAGCGTCTGCCCCATCGGCACCATGCTGATCAGATCGTCAAAAATTGCACTCAGCTGCTTTTCCGTGCGCACGGAATCTAACCGTTCGCTGTAGCTTTTACCGTTTGGCGATTTGATTTTTAGCGCGGTATGAACCAGAAAAGCAGGAATGTGCATCCGTTCGGCGCGGCGATCAATCTCTTGCCAGGCGATTTTACTTAATCCAGGAACGACCGGATCTGCCTGATAATTTGACTCCTGCTGCGCCACCGCCAGCACCGAGCAGACGTTTTCCAGTGTCGGTGCCAGCCCCTGGCTTTCAAAAGTGGTGGCAAGATCTTTCGCCCAGGCATCGCGGTCTTTTACGCTGGCGGGTAACTTCTGCCGCACCACGCTCGCCACATCTATCGCTTTTTCGCCCTTTTTCAACGGCTGTGGCGCCTGATTGCTACACCCCGCTAAAACCAGAACCGCCAACAATGAAAGCGAAGACAGATGATTGACTCGCGACATTACCTCTCCTTTTTAACTCAATGTATGGGTTACTTCCTGAATTTTGTCATTATCCAGTTCATGTTCAAAGCTGCGCAGACGTTTGTAGATCGACATCAACTCGACCAGCGTGGTCCATGAGTTAATCAGATACTGGAAAGCGCCGCGAACCTGACCAAAAACGTTGGTTATTTGGGTCATCAGGCCGAGCGTAATCGTACCGGCAACAATCGACGGAAACAGCAAGAACAAACCGAAAACGTTATCGACCTGCAGGTAGAGAATGCGGGCAATGTTGAAATACATATAGTGAAAATAGAGGCGGAAATAGTTCTTCCGTACCGCACTGAATAACTCGCGCACCGTTGGCGGTGTCGCACGCGTGGCGTCGTCTTCACCATAGACCAGCTCTTTACGGTAAGCTGCCTCTACTCGCTGGTTTTTAAACTCAAGTCCCGGCAGTTTGATCCCCACAACCGCCAGTAATCCGGTCCCCATCAGCGACCAGATAATCGCGGCAATCACCAAACCATACGGAATGTGCCCCACAATCGGCAACTCTGGCACGTGCGCGGAGAGCGTCACCAACACCGGCAAGAAGGCGATCAGCGTCATGATGGCATTAATAAAGCTGACGCCCATATTCTCAAGCGTTGAAGCAAAACGCATGGTGTCTTCCTGCACACGCTGCGCGGCCCCTTCGATATGGCGCAGTTGCTGCCAGTTCGCCATGTAGTATTCGTTCATCGCCGTACGCCAGCGAAACACGTAGTGGCTGACAAAGAAATTGTTCAACACACTGATAACCACCGCGATCAGTGCTATCCCCAGAAAGACGCCCACCTCGCGATAAAACTGTTCGATGGTCACTTTATGCGGCGAACTGAGCGCGGCTTGAATCAGGTCATAAAACGGTGCATACCAGGCGTTGACTGCAACCCCAACTTCCACCAGAAACCAGGTCACGAAGATAATTAGCGCAGTGCCGAGTATTGACCAGTATTGCCAACGATGTGGGCTGTAGATAAACCAGAACAGCGCAAAAAGTCCTACGCAAACAATGTAATAAGCGTAAAAAACCAGGAAGTCTAACGACCAGAAACGGGCAGCGCTAATCGGTATCTGCCCGGAAGCCCCGGTGATGTGGGCAACCCAGTCACCGCCTCCCGCTTGCCAGAAGATGACGGCAATCAATGCCCAAACAAAGGCCGAGAGAAAAAAGGCTCCCGGTTTTGGGAAAAAAGACTTAAACATATGCTCTCCTGCTAGCTTCTTATCGTTTTAGCAACTGCTGTGTATTAACCGCATGGCCGCTTCAAAGAATCAGCCAAATGAAACCGCCCATTGTGACCAGCCGCGGGGCGCTTAGTTCGTCCTCCTGACGGGAAGAATTGTTTCGACGGATTTCACAAACAAAGGATTGTTTACATAAGCGCATTAACACGAACAGGATCACAAATGCAGACATTGGTGAGCAGGAAAAAGAACGTGTTTACGCGCCGTTACGTTTTTAACACTATTATTGCACTAATTTGCGCTTTGCAATCCATCAACGAGTAGTATAAATACGCTCAGTTACCTTCATTTAATTTATGGACACCACCGTTGAAACGTAGTCTGCTTTTTTCTGCCGTGCTGTGTGCGGCGTCATTGACCTCTGTCCACGCGGCGCAACCTATCGCCGAACCTGAATTCGCCTCTGATATTGTTGATCGCTATGCCGATCATATTTTTTACGGCAGCGGTGCCACCGGGATGGCGCTGGTCGTTATCGACGGTAATCAGCGTGTCTTTCGCAGTTATGGTGAAACTCGCCCTGGTAATAACGTTCGCCCGCAGTTGGATTCGGTAGTACGTATTGCTTCGCTCACCAAGTTGATGACCAGTGAGATGCTGGTGAAATTGCTGGACCAGGGGACAGTGAAGTTAAACGATCCACTGAGTAAATATGCCCCGCCAGGCGCACGCGTGCCAACTTACAACGGAGCCCCCATCACGTTGGTGAATCTGGCAACCCACACCAGCGCCCTGCCCCGTGAACAGCCCGGCGGTGCGGCAAATCGTCCGGTGTTTGTCTGGCCGACGCGAGAGCAACGCTGGAAATATCTTTCTACGGCGAAGCTAAAAGCCGCGCCAGGCAGCCAGGCCGCGTACTCCAACCTTGCGTTCGACCTGCTGGCGGATGCGCTGGCGAATGCGTCCGGTAAGCCTTATACCCAATTGTTCGAAGAGCAGATTACCCGTCCGCTGGGGATGAAAGACACCACCTACACACCATCACCGGACCAGTGCCGCCGTTTGATGGTTGCCGAGCGCGGTGCCAGTCCGTGTAACAATACGCTGGCGGCCATTGGCAGCGGCGGCGTTTATTCCACACCTGGCGATATGATGCGCTGGATGCAGCAATATTTGTCTTCTGATTTTTATCAGCGCAGTAACCAGGCGGATCGCATGCAGACGCTGATTTATCAGCGTGCACAGTTTACGAAAGTGATTGGCATGGATGTGCCAGGCAGAGCGGATGCTCTCGGTTTAGGCTGGGTGTATATGGCACCGAAGGATGGACGTCCGGGTATTATTCAGAAGACCGGTGGTGGCGGTGGTTTCATTACCTATATGGCGATGATCCCGCAAAAAAATATCGGTGCGTTTGTGGTCGTGACCCGCTCACCATTAACACGGTTTAAAAATATGAGCGATGGCATCAATGATTTGGTGACCGAACTTAGCGGGAATAAACCGATGGTCATTCCCGCGTCCTGATTAATACTCTGAAGGCAAACGGTTGATAGCGACCAGTTTGCCTTTATTCATTTCGATATAGCCGCCCTTGCGTAAAGCCGCAAGAACTTCTGCCACGACGGAACGTGATATGCGTGTACGTTGATGGATATAATTCATTACGCCAATGCGTGATCGTAATTCATCACTCCAATCAATCATTGATAATAGCGTCGCACGGATTTGCTCGTAGGAATTATGCCCAATGAGTTGAACGTCGCGTAATTCCAGAATTTTATTTTGCCAGGCTAACCAGTAAAAAGCGTCGCGCCAGAGTTGATGTTGTTCAATAAGAGTAATGGTTTGTTTGGCTGGTAGATGATATCCCGTACAGTTTCCTTCTGATATTAATTTGTATGGTATATCATTTTTCATTAAACCATCAGCCAGTCCCATAATATAGGGGGCTTGCGTAATACCGATAAGTACATTTTCTTCTCTACGGAGAGAGATAACACCTTCTAAAATAACGAATGTGTCTTCGCTGTTTACATCACTGGAGAATATGACTTGTTTTTCATTATTAAACTCGAAGCGCGTGCCGTATCTGGACAAACATTTATCGAGCTTACCAAATTCCTGAAGAGGTTTAACTACAGATAACATTTGCGCGTCCTTTGCAGTAATGCCCGTCAAATCCTTGACGGGCATTATTTAGATTAAATTACCAGTATTTCTTCAGAGTGAAGAATATTACCAGGTATATTTAACACCCACGTTCGCGGACCAATCTTGATCTACGTCACCACCACCGAGGTAGCTAGCATCGGTATAGGCGCTGAAGTTCTTGGTGAAGCTGAACTGAGTACCCAGACCAACACGTACCGCAGACCCTTCAGTACCGTTATCGATGGAATCGCCGTTCACATCGTTATCGTTGTTAGAGTCGTCGTAGACGTAAGCCAGTTTGAAGTACGGAGTCAGAGCCTGGTCTTCGCTGTACGTGAAGGTATAACCTGCATCTACACCCAGTTCATAACGCATGCTGTCGTAAGACTGACCGTCAACTTTCATGTCGTTGCTCAGCTGGTAGTCATCACCAGACTGGAACAGACCAGAAATGCTGCCGTAAGGAGTTACGTAACCAGCATCACCCAGTTTGAAGTCGTAACCGGCTTTCAAACCGAAGCCCCATGCGTCAGAGTTGGTGCTACCGTCAACGTAAGTACCGTTGCTCATGGTTGCAGACAGATCGTTGTTGAAGTGAGAGTAGCTCAAGCTACCATCAACAAAGATGTTGTTCGCGAAGCGAGCAGAAGAGTAGATGTAGGCAGACTGGCTGTCTTGATCCACCTGACCAGAACGGTCATTCATGTCGCCTTTACCGAAGCCTGCAGCCGCACCGACGATCCACTTAGCATTGTTACCATCAATTTTGGTATCAACACCGACCATGATGCCGTTAACATCCTGATCGTAGTCAATGGTACCGTTGTTGCCGTTGAAGTTACCACCGAAGTAGCTTACCCATGCGCCACCGTTATCAGCCAGACCATGACGAGAGTTGGTCAAACGAGTACCAACGGTGTCTTGTTCCAGGTTCCAGATATTGGTGTTTGCAGACGGGATGCTCAGCGCCATGTTAGCGTAGTCAGTCAACTCGGTCTGATGCAGAACAACGGTGTTACCTTCCTGACGAGCTTCGTAGGTGTATGCACCCAGGTCAGCTTTGTTAGCAGCAGAGAAGGTAGCGTCGCTGTTTTTGTCGTTAACGTAGATCAGCTCGTTGCCGTTGTAGTCAGCGATAGAACCAGCACCAGTAGCGTTGTCGATACGAACTTTGTAGTTACCGGTTGCAGCTGCAACATGGTCACCATTGTTATCAACTTCGTTCTGACCAGCTTCGATAGAAGCAGTGTTATCGTTATCGCCGTTACCGTTAATAGTCAGGTGACCATCAGAGTTCATTGCGATTAAGCCATAACCGTAGTTTGACTTGGTAGTGTCGTTGGTACGGTCGTTGGTCAGGTCTGCATCAAGTACGAAGCGGTTGCTTTCGATGTTGAATACACCAGCGTGAATGTTACCACTGGTATCAGTGGTGCTGGTCAGGTTCAGAGTATCAACCTGAAGAGCATTCGCCGCGGTGTTACCTACATCCAGAATACCGTCGTTAGTCACTTTGATGTTGTTCGCATACAGAGCTGCATCACCTACAGCCCAACCAGCAGAAACTTCATCAGAGATGGTTACGGTACTGTTGTCGATAGTCAGTGAATCAGTTGCAACGTGACCATCTTCGTTGATGTTCAGCGCAGAAAGACCTGTCAGAGAGATAGAGTCAGAAATCAGCATTGAATCAGCAACATTAACAGTTGAACCACTGTTGATGCTCAGAGTGTCGATCAGAGAAGTTTTGGTGGTATCCCACTGTGAACCGGTGTTCAAGGTCACATTGAACAGACCGCTCTGGTAAACTTCGTTACCGATGATGTGATCAAATTCGCTGTATGCAGAGTCGCTATTTTCCACGCCCACTGTTGATAAAGGCCACAGGCTGTTAGCTGCGATGTCGATCAGAGTGGCAGTGGCTTCGGTATTGATATCATAGGTATAAGATTCATTTACACCATCGCCATCAATATCAACACCAACCTGATGTGCAGACATTGCTGCACCAACCCACTTGCTACCATTGTTCAGGGTCAGATCCAAGCGATCGGTACCATCCCAACCGTTAGTATCTACATCACCGTCAGCATCACGATAGCTATCACGACCATGTGGGAAGAAGTTCTCATCAAAGTTACTTGAGAAGAATACATCACCCATCAGTGTGGAATTATCGAATGTTGCAGTGGTCTGCATAGCGTTATCAGCATCAGGATGTGCAATAACGGCTAATGCGATATCATCAGCATTCCAGCCATTACCATTGTAATCACTGGCATTACCGGTATTACCAAACCAACCAGTAGTACCTTCATCAGTCCATGAACCAGAGGTCACGGTAGAATCTTTAACAGCGATGGTATTATTAAATACTTCGCTGCTGTTTACACCAGTGCTGACAGTGTTGTCGTCGATATCTTCCCACTCATAACCCTGAGTCAGCGTAATACCTGCTACGTGAGAGTTATTAGAGATGGACAGATCAACTTCCTGATCCAGAGTGATAGCCGTACCAATGTTAAATACGTTTACAACATGAGTATCAGCGGCATTATTGTAGGTGCCGTTATATGTATAGTGTTCGTAGTTGTCGTCGATCGTTGAGTTATCAACGGTCAGCGCCAGACGGTCATGGTAGTAATCATCCGCACGATCAGCACAATCAGTTGTCATGCACTCGGAATAAATCATACCGTGAATAGTGCTGTTTTTGATTGTCAGACTATTGGCGTTGGTATTAGTAGAAATACCGTCGTCCAGATAGTAGGTAGAAATTACGCCGTTAACGGTAGCGTTATTAATGACCGGGTAGATATCGCCGTTGTAATAGCTATCAGCGGCATAGTTGTTCCAGCCTACATAACCATCATAGTAAACGTCATCAGCATAAGTGGTGTCGTTGTAGTGATGAAAAGTATTGTAAGTTTGACCAGAAATATCGTTGGTCGCTGCATTAGCCTGAGAGGTGATAGCCAGAGTGCAAGCCAATGCTAATTGTGATACTACAAGTTTCTTTTTCCAGGAGTGCATTTGTCATCCCTCCTCAGGGACGTAATAAGTTGATCCATCAATTATCAATGCATAGAAAACATATTATGTTTCGCGCTAACGATTATGCTGCGTTACAGACGAATGGTTCAATTATTCTTTCCCCTAAGTCCGAATGTGGACATATATAAAAAACATCCGCACGCGCAAAGGAAAAATCGATAAAAACACAATATTTCAACACGTTAATGAAAGGGTTGATTTTGAAGCATAGCCTCTAAAAATATCAAACCAACAAATCAGATAAATAATTTATCAATAAACAATGAACTTTAAGCCATTCAATTTTTGACAGCCCAACCAAATCAACAAAAACAATAATTAAGAGTTATATATAAAAATTAAAAATATTTTCAGTGAATATAAAATCATTGCTATTTCTATTACAAAGATGTCCTGGCCTCTCTTTCATTCTCTTCTTATCAACATCGCGACAACTTTCGTAAAACACTCCGGCCCCGCTTCAGGTATACTGTGCACCTTAATTCCACAAACATCAGGCAGACCATGACAGACTTAATCCAACGCCCTCGTCGCCTGCGCAAATCTCCTGCGCTGCGCGCTATGTTTGAAGAGACAACACTTAGCCTTAACGACCTGGTGTTGCCGATCTTTGTTGAAGAAGAAATTGACGACTACAAAGCCGTTGAAGCCATGCCTGGCGTGATGCGCATTCCAGAGAAACATCTGGCACGCGAAATTGAACGCATCGCCAACGCCGGTATTCGTTCAGTGATGACTTTCGGCATATCTCACCATACTGATGAAACCGGCAGTGATGCCTGGCGGGAAGATGGTCTGGTGGCGCGTATGTCGCGCATCTGCAAGCAGACCGTGCCAGAAATGATCGTCATGTCAGACACCTGTTTCTGTGAATACACTTCTCACGGACACTGCGGCGTGTTGTGCGATCACGGCGTCGACAACGACGCGACTCTGGAAAATTTAGGCAAGCAAGCCGTGGTTGCTGCTGCTGCAGGCGCAGACTTTATCGCCCCTTCCGCCGCGATGGACGGCCAGGTACAGGCGATTCGCCAGGCGCTGGACGCTGCGGGCTTTAAAGATACGGCGATTATGTCGTATTCGACCAAATTCGCCTCTTCCTTTTATGGACCGTTCCGTGAAGCTGCCGGAAGCGCATTAAAAGGCGATCGCAAAAGCTATCAGATGAACCCAATGAACCGTCGTGAGGCGATTCGTGAGTCACTGCTGGATGAAGCCCAGGGCGCAGACTGCCTGATGGTTAAACCAGCTGGTGCGTACCTCGACATCGTGCGTGAGCTGCGTGAACGTACTGAATTGCCGATTGGCGCGTATCAGGTGAGTGGCGAGTACGCGATGATTAAATTCGCCGCGCTGGCAGGTGCTATAGATGAAGAGAAAGTGGTGCTCGAAAGCTTAGGTTCGATTAAGCGTGCGGGTGCGGATTTGATTTTCAGCTACTTTGCGCTGGATCTGGCTGAGAAGAAGATTCTGCGTTAATGATCATTATGCCGGGTTATCCCAACCCGGCATTTCCTCTTCACCCCGCCCGATAAAACGGTTTATCCCCGAGAATCGTTGCGCGATGCATAATCCGTCGCTGTGGCAAATAATCGGCATTCGCATAATGCTGAGTCACGCGGTTATCCCAAATCGCAATATCATTCGGTTGCCAGCGCCAACGCACCTGAAACTCCGGTTTGGTGATATGGGCAAACAAAAAGCCTAACAAGGCTTCGCTCTCTTTCTCGCTGACATCGACAATTCGCGTGGTAAATCCTTCATTAACAAACAGTGCCTGTTTGCCGCTCACCGGATGAGTACGCACCACTGGATGTAACAACGGCGGATTCTTCGCGGCCGCCTCGCGCCAACGTTGATGTTCCTCTTCGGTTTTGCGGTACTTGTATTCCGGGAACGATTTACGGAAATCATGCTCCGCACGCAGCCCGCTCAAAAGCTGGCGGAAAGGAACAGAAAGCGCCTCATAGGCAGCAATACCGCTGGTCCAGAGCGTATCGCCGCCGAACGATGGCAACTCTTTCGCTGCGAGAATCGCCCCTGCTGGCGGCGTCTCAATAAATGTCACATCGGTGTGCCAGTTGTCGTTATCCGGCGGATTATCGTTATGGGTGTCCAGTACGATGATCTCGTCAACCCCTTCGGCATGAGGATAAACAGGATGAATATGCAGTTCGCCAAAGCGCTGGGCCAGCGCACGTTGCTGCAGTGGCGTTATCGCCTGTTCACGCAGAAAAACCACCTGATGACGCAGCACCGCATGGTAAAGCTGTTCAAATTGATTATCGCTTAACGGGCGCGTCAGGTCGGCACCCGAAATTTGTGCGCCAATATACGGCCCCAGCGGGGTAATGCTCAGACGTTCACTCATTGTACTTCTCCATGCCAGGGCGTCAGGCGGCGTTGTAACGCACGCAGACCCAGTTCTAAAAGAAATGCGATAATCGCAATCACCGCGATCCCCGCCAGCACCACGTCAGTCGCGAGGAATTCACCTGCTGACTGGACCATAAAACCTAAGCCTCGCGTTGCGGCAATCAGCTCCGCCGCCACCAACGTAGACCAACCCACACCCA
Source organism: Escherichia sp. E4702 (assembly GCF_963883545.1). NCBI lineage: Bacteria > Pseudomonadati > Pseudomonadota > Gammaproteobacteria > Enterobacterales > Enterobacteriaceae > Escherichia > Escherichia sp. E4702. The sequence goes on from NZ_CAWORF010000022.1 coordinate 24,678, forward strand.
GACCAATGCGTAATCCGGTGAGGATTTCCGGCAGCGCGCCAGGCAAAATGACAAACCACAGCACCTGTATACGGCTGGCCCCCAGCGACTGGGCGGCACGGATGCGAACCTGCTGGACGCTTTTCACCCCCGCCAGCGCCGACATCGCCACCGGTGCAAAAATCGCTAAATAGATCAGTAAGATCTTCGACGTCTCGCCAATACCAAACCAGATCACCATCAGCGGCAAATAGGCCAGCGGCGGCACCGGACGATAAAGCTCGATTACCGGATCCAGAATGCCGCGTACCGTAGGGCTAAGTCCCATCGCGATCCCGGCCGGAATACCGATCAACACCGCTGCAAATAGCGCCAGCATAATGCGCGTCAGGCTGGCAGCCAGATGCTGCCACAGCGTGGCGTCCATAAAGCCTTGCGGTCCGGCAATGGTGAGCAGTTTTTCCAGTACCTGTTGCGGCGGCGGCAAAAACAGCGGGCTAATCAGTTGCAGCGTCGCCACCGTCCACCATACGGTGAGTAAAACCGCTAACGTACCAATGCTTAAGGTCACTTGCCGCGAGAGCGGCCAGCGCCATTTCAACCGACTCGAATGCAGTTTTTCGTTAATGAGCACACTCATGAGAACGCCTCCCGTTGCTCAAATACGCGGCTTAAAACATATTCGCGAATGGCAATAAACTGTGGATCGGACTTGATGCTGCGACTCGATTCTCCCGCAACAAAGCGGCGAGCGAAGTCGAGCGGAAGACGCTCCAGCACACGCCCTGGCCCTGGCGAAAGCAGAACCAGCTCGGTCGCCATAAACACCGCTTCCTCTATATCGTGAGTAATCAACAGCACCTGCTTGCCCGTCTCCTGCCAGAGTTTCAGCAACAAGGTTTGCATCTGGTCGCGGGTAAAGGCGTCCAGCGCGCCAAACGGCTCGTCGAGTAATAACAGTTGGGGATTTGCCGCCAGCGCGCGGGCAATCCCCACTCGCTGACGCTGGCCTCCAGAAAGCTGCCAGATGAAGCGTTTTTCTGCGCCTTCCAGACCTACTTTTTTCAGCATCTGGAGAGCAATTTCCAGACGCTGCATTTTCTCCATCCCCGCCAGTTGCAGACCGAACGCCACGTTATCCTGCACATTGCGCCACGGTAGCAATCCTTCATTCTGAAAAACCACGCCGCGTTCTGCTCCCGGTCCCTGAATGTGTTTGCCCGCCAGTTGAATGCTGCCGTGCTGATAAGGCACAAAACCAGCAATTAAATTCAGCAACGTGGTTTTGCCGCAGCCGGACGGTCCCAGCACAACCAGCAGCTCGCTGCTTTCCAGCGTCAGGTTGATATCTTCCAGTGCTGGTTTACCGCCATAATCGGCGTAAAGATGAGAGATCTGCAGCATCTGCGCCTCCTTTTATTGCACGAAGCGAGAGGTAACGTACTGGCTGTAATCATTCGCCACGGCGGGGACTTTGCCCTGATCTTTCAAAAACTGGGCAGTGTCGATGATCGCTTTGTTCACCGGTCCGGTCAGTTCTGCCGTTTGCTGCTGCGGCGTCAGATAGGTGTTTCCCTTCACTAGCCCCGGCACATCGCCTTCCGGCACGCCGCTTAAACGCGCCAGTTTGCTGATGTTTTCCGACTGTTTCAGCCAGGCGTCAGGGTTAGCAATATACGGTTGCTGAGCATTGATGGCGCTTTTGGCGAACGCTTTCACTACCTCTGGATGTTTCTCGGCAAAATCTTTCCGCACTACCCAGACGTCCAGCGTTGGCGCCCCCCACTGCCCGACCTGTTCAGAATCGGTCAGCACCTTGCCGTCTTTTTCCAGGGCGTTAACCGCCGGCGCCCAGACATAAGCGCCATCGATATCTCCCCGTTGCCAGGCGGCGATAATCGCGGGCGGCTGCAGGTTCACTATCTCCACTTGCCCAGGTTTAATGCCCCAGTGTTTCAGCGCCGCCAGCAGGCTGTAGTGTGTCGTGGAGATAAACGGCACGGCGATACGTTTACCAATCAAGTCTTCCGGTTTGCTGATGGCTTTCTTTACCACCAACGCCTCAGAGTTGCCCAGTTTTGACGCCAGCAAGAAGACTTCAATCGGCACCTGTTGGCTGGCAGCTACCGCCAATGGGCTGGAACCAAGATTACCGATTTGCACATCGCCCGATGCCAAGGCCCGCACGATGCTGGCCCCGCTGTCAAACTTACGCCAGTCCACCGTCGCCCCGCTCTCTTTGGCAAAGGTGTTATCAGCCTGTGCGACTTTCGCCGGTTCGGCGGAGGTTTGATAGGCCACGGTGACGTTCACCGCCTGCGCCTGAAAAGCGATGAATGCCAGTGCGGCAAGAAGTGTGTTACGCGATGAAATTGCCATGATTGTCTGCTCCCCTGTCTTGTTATGGGAGCAGTATTCGCGGACAAAGACATTTGATAAAAGAATTAGTCGTTATGGTACAGATGATTTTATTCTTAGCAAAAAAACAGCAAAGGAAAGGTTAATTATGCAATTAGCATCATCCCACAACTCGGGGAAATTGCTGTACTGCATTTTATTGATGCATAAAAAGTCAGATTACGAGATTTACTATCTTCTTGTTTTTATTAAAACCAAAATATATGACAAAGTTATTATATTCGCATTAAATATACTATTGTATTGTTTTTCACCCACCGCATATTACATTCACAACATGTATATAAACAATATCCGTTCATTGAACATATTTTTTAAATGCAATTAATTGACAAACTAATTCACATCTAAATACAATGCACAAAAGAAAATAACTATACATAGCAAACACACAAAAACATAACATATGAACTACGTAAAAAAAACTTTACCCTGTCGATTTTCAGGCCCTCATAGCATCCTGGCACTAAGTTATTAGCAACTTTCACTACGTATAAATTTTAACGTCTGCTTGCGCCAGAGATTACGTCTCTGCGCGTATCGCTGCGCTTGCAGTATAATAATTAAAATGGAGTGTCATTAAGTGGATAAGGTTTTAAATTCTGCTCTCCTTTCTTCAAAAAATAAAAAGAAAGGTATTCTTGCTATTGGCGCACACCCTGACGATATAGAATTAGGCTGCGGCGCATCGCTCGCTCGTCTTGCGCAAAAAGGAATTTATATTGCTGCCGTAGTTATGACTACCGGCAATTCTGGTACCGATAGAATAATCGATCGCCACGCAGAGTCACGCGAAGCCCTAAAGATATTAGGATGCCAGCAGACTATTCATCTTAATTTTGCTGATACCCGTGCTCATTTACATCTCAATGATATGATTACCGCCCTGGAAAATATCATTAAGTCTCAAATTCCGTCTGATGTTGAAATCATTCGTGTCTATACCATGCATGATGCCGACCGCCATCAGGATCATCTGGCCGTTTATCAGGCGTCAATGGTGGCCTGTCGGGCAATTCCTCAAATTCTCGGCTACGAAACGCCAAGTACCTGGCTTTCATTTATGCCCCAGGTTTTTGAATCCGTGGAAGAGAAATATTTTTCTATAAAACTAAACGCGTTACAAAAACATAAAAGTCAGAGTCTGCGTGATTATATGCGCCCAGAACGTTTGCGTGCTGTCGCACAATTTCGCGGACAACAGGTCAATAGCGACCTGGGTGAAGGCTTTGTTATTCATAAAATGATTCTTTGAGCAGATTGCATGAAAACCTGGATCTTTATATGTATGGCCGTAGCAATATTACTATGGTTCCTGAGTACGTTAAGGCGTAAGCCCAGCCAAAAAAAAGGCTGCATTGACGCAATTATTCCTGCCTATAACGAAGGCCCTTGTCTGGCTCAGTCGCTGGAAAATCTGCTACGCAACCCTTATTTTTGCCGGGTAATTTGCGTTAACGACGGCTCCACTGATAATACCGAAGCAGTCATGGCAGAAGTAAAACGTAAATGGGGCGACCGCTTTGTTGCCGTCACGCAAAAAAATACCGGTAAAGGTGGTGCGCTAATGAATGGCCTCAACTACGCCACCTGCAACCAGGTTTTTTTAAGCGATGCCGATACCTACGTCCCGCCCGATAAAAACGGCATGGGCTATATGTTGGCGGAAATTGAGCGCGGCGCTGACGCTGTAGGCGGCATTCCCTCCACCGCGTTAAAAGGCGCTGGCCTGCTGCCGCACATCCGCGCGACGGTGAAGTTGCCAATGATCGTTATGAAGCGCACGCTACAGCAACTATTGGGTGGTGCGCCGTTTATTGTCAGCGGAGCCTGCGGGATGTTTCGCACCGATGTGCTGCGTAAATTTGGTTTCTCTGATCGTACCAAAGTCGAAGACCTCGACCTTACCTGGACGTTGGTGGCTAATGGCTACCGTGTTCGTCAAGCGAATCGCTGCATCGTTTATCCGCAGGAATGCAATAGTCCGCTTGATGAATGGCGACGCTGGCGGCGCTGGATTGTGGGCTACGCGGTATGTATGCGCCTACATAAAAAACTTTTATTTAGCCGCTTTGGCATATTCAGTATTTTCCCCATGCTGCTGGTTGTGCTTTATGGCGTTGGGATTTATCTCACTACCTGGTTTAATGAATTCATCGCCACCGGGCCACATGGCGTAATATTGGCAATGTTTCCGCTTATCTGGGTCGGCGTAGTTTGTGTTATTGGTGCTTTTAGCGCCTGGTTTCATCGTTGCTGGTTATTGGTGCCTTTAGCGCCTTTTTCCGTTGTGTATGTATTATTAGCTTATGCCATCTGGATTATTTATGGACTTATTGCCTTTTTTACTGGACGCGAACCTCAGCGCGACAAACCCACCCGTTATTCCGCACTGGTGGAAGCGCCAACCGCTTATTCCAACTCTTCTGTCGCAGGAACTGAAAAGCTATCTGAAGCTTAATGTTAAAGAGAAAAATATTCAGATTGCAGACCAGGTAATTATTGATGAGAGTGCTGGTGAAGTTATTATTGGCACCAATACCCGTATTTGCCACGGTGCAGTGATTCAAGGACCGGTAGTGATTGGCGCAAATTGCCTGATTGGCAATTATGCTTTTATTCGCCCCAACACGGTAATCAGTAATGGTGTAAAAATTGGTTTTGCCACAGAAATAAAAAATGCGGTTATTGAAGCGGAAGCAACGATTGGCCCGCAATGTTTTATTGCCGACTCGGTGGTAGCAAGCGGGGCATATTTAGGCGCGCTGGTGCGTACCAGTAATCATCGCCTGGATGAACAGCCAATATCGGTTCGCACCGCGGAAGGTACTATCGCTACCGGATGCGATAAATTAGGTTGTTATATTGGTCAGCGTTCACGACTTGGCGTGCAGGTTATTATTTTACCGGGGCGAATTATTTCTCCGAATACACAGCTTGGTCCACACGTTATTGTAGAACGTAATTTACCTACCGGAAATTACTCACTCCGGCAAGAACTTATCCGTACAGGAGAATAAAATGATAAAACGGACGTTATTAGCGGCAGTAGTCTTTAGCGCATTGCCCGCTTATGCCGGATTAACATCTATTACCGCAGGCTACGATTTTACCGATTATTCTGGCGATCATGGTAACCGTAATTTAGCGTATGCCGAACTGGTCGCAAAAGTTGAAAACGCAACACTGCTTTTCAATCTTTCCCAGGGACGTCGAGATTACGAGACTGAAAGTTTCAATGCCACACGCGGCCAGGGTGCGGTCTGGTATAAATGGAATAACTGGCTAACGACCCGAACGGGTATTGCATTTGCGGATAATACGCCGGTCTTTGCCCGCCAGGATTTTCGTCAGGATATTAACCTGGCCCTGCTGCCAAAAACGGTGTTCACGACTGGTTATCGCTACACCAAATATTACGATGACGTTGACGTTAATGCCTGGCAAGGTGGCGTTTCGCTTTATACCGGCCCGGTGATCACCAGCTATCGCTATACCCATTATGACTCAAGCGATGCGGGCGGCAGTTACAGCAATATGATTTCCCTGCGCCTGAACGATACGCGCGGCGGTGGTTATACCCAGCTTTGGCTAACTCGCGGGACCGGAGCTTACACTTATGACTGGTCGCCAGAGACACGACACGGCAGTATGAAGAGCGTCAGTTTACAGCGTATTCAGCCTTTAACAGAGCAACTTAATTTGGGGCTGACGGCAGGTAAAGTGTGGTACGACACCCCAACCGATGATTATGACGGCTTGCAACTCGCAGCCCATCTGACCTGGAAATTCTGATTCCTTCTGCCGCCCGCTATCCAGGGCGGCCTTCCCTGCCGATTAGCGCCCAAACACTTTCCTTTTCGTTTTCCGCCCACATTCACCGGATAAATTTTATTCTCCAGTGTTATATACTATAGGGGGTATGCATTGACATATAGCATACCCCCCTATAGTATATTGCGTGCAGATGATGAGGTGCGAAATGCCCAGTACTCCGGAAGAGAAGAAAAAGGTCCTTACTCGAGTTCGTCGTATTCGGGGGCAGATTGATGCTCTGGAACGGTCGCTGGAGGGTGATGCCGAATGCCGTGCCATACTCCAACAGATAGCCGCCGTTCGGGGCGCGGCTAACGGGCTGATGGCAGAAGTGCTTGAAAGCCATATCCGGGAAACGTTTGACCGAAATGACTGCTACAGCCGTGAAGTCAGCCAATCCGTTGACGACACTATTGAACTGGTTCGAGCCTATCTTAAATAGCTGAATCTATTACCATATTGAGGAAGAGCGAAAGATGAAATCACGTGCTGCCGTTGCATTTGCTCCCGGTAAACCGCTGGAAATCGTTGAAATTGACGTTGCACCACCGAAAAAAGGTGAAGTGCTGATCAAAGTTACCCATACCGGCGTTTGCCATACCGACGCATTTACCCTCTCCGGCGATGACCCGGAAGGTGTGTTCCCGGTGGTTCTTGGTCACGAAGGGGCTGGCGTTGTGGTTGAAGTCGGTGAAGGCGTAACCAGCGTCAAACCAGGCGACCATGTGATCCCACTTTATACCGCAGAGTGCGGCGAGTGTGAGTTCTGTCGTTCCGGCAAAACCAACCTCTGTGTCGCGGTTCGCGAAACCCAGGGCAAAGGCCTGATGCCAGACGGCACCACCCGTTTTTCTTACAACGGGCAGCCGCTTTATCACTACATGGGCTGTTCTACATTCAGTGAATACACCGTGGTCGCGGAAGTGTCTCTGGCCAAAATTAATCCAGAAGCAAACCATGAACACGTCTGCCTGCTGGGCTGTGGCGTGACCACCGGTATTGGCGCGGTACACAACACCGCTAAAGTCCAGCCAGGTGATTCTGTTGCCGTGTTTGGTCTTGGCGCGATTGGTCTGGCTGTGGTTCAGGGTGCACGTCAGGCGAAAGCGGGACGGATTATTGCTATTGATACGAACCCGAAGAAATTCGATCTGGCGCGTCGTTTCGGTGCCACCGACTGCATTAATCCGAATGACTACGACAAACCGATTAAAGATGTCCTGCTGGATATCAACAAATGGGGTATCGACCATACCTTTGAGTGCATCGGTAACGTCAATGTGATGCGTGCGGCGCTGGAAAGTGCGCACCGCGGCTGGGGTCAGTCGGTAATCATCGGGGTAGCAGGTTCCGGTCAAGAAATTTCAACGCGCCCATTCCAGTTGGTCACCGGTCGCGTATGGAAAGGTTCCGCGTTTGGCGGCGTGAAAGGTCGTTCCCAGTTACCGGGTATGGTTGAAGATGCGATGAAAGGTGATATCGACCTGGAACCGTTTGTTACGCATACCATGAGCCTGGATGAAATTAATGACGCCTTTGATCTGATGCATGAAGGCAAATCCATTCGAACCGTAATTCGTTACTGATTTCCCGCAGGTTTACCCCGTACAGTTCAGACGAGGTTCTTAATACCGTCCCCGGGCAGCCGTCCGGGGAATTAACCGTGAGATAATGACTGATGGAACTCATTGAAAAACATGCCAGCTTTGGCGGCTGGCAAAATGTGTATCGGCATTATTCCCAATCACTGAAATGTGAAATGAATGTCGGCGTCTATCTCCCACCAAAAGCCGCGAATGAAAAATTGCCGGTGCTGTACTGGCTTTCGGGCCTGACCTGCAACGAGCAGAATTTCATTACCAAATCGGGAATGCAGCGTTACGCGGCTGAACACAACATTATTGTTGTTGTGCCGGACACCAGTCCGCGAGGCAGTCATGTCGCAGATGCCGACCGTTACGATCTCGGGCAAGGTGCTGGGTTTTACCTGAACGCGACGCAAGCGCCGTGGAAAGAGCATTACAAAATGTATGACTATATCCGCAGCGAGCTGCCGGATTTAGTGATGCAACATTTTCCGGCAACGGCCAGAAAGTCTATCTCAGGTCATTCTATGGGCGGGCTGGGCGCGCTGGTACTGGCGCTGCGTAACCCAGATGAGTATGTCAGCGTCTCGGCGTTTTCGCCCATAGTTTCCCCTTCGCAAGTACCGTGGGGCCAGCAAGCCTTTGCCGCGTATCTTGGTGAAAATAAAGAAACCTGGTTGGATTACGATCCGGTGAGCCTTATTTCACAAGGTCAACGCGTTGCAGAAATAATGGTTGATCAGGGATTGAGTGATGATTTTTACGTGGAACAGCTGCGGACTCAAAATCTTGAAAAGGTCTGTCAGGAGATGAATATCAAGGCGGTAATCCGGTATCACGAAGGTTACGACCACAGCTATTATTTTGTCTCCAGTTTTATTGGCGAGCATATTGCCTACCACGCCAATAAACTGAATATGCGTTGATCATTTGCGCACGCCTACCGGATGCGGCGTAAACGCCTTATCCGGCCTACATTTCGCCCGTAAACCGTAGGCCTGATAAGACGCGCAAAGCGTCGCATCAGGCATCTGTGCACGCCTGCCGGATGCGGCGTGAACGCCTTATCTGGCCTACATTT
>NZ_CAWORF010000023.1:0-147699 GCF_963883545.1 Escherichia sp. E4702
AGGCAGTTTCCCACGACATTACTCACCCGTCCGCCACTCGTCAGCAAAGAAGCAAGCTTCTTCCTGTTACCGTTCGACTTGCATGTGTTAGGCCTGCCGCCAGCGTTCAATCTGAGCCATGATCAAACTCTTCAATTTAAAAGTTTGATGCTCAAAGAATTAAACTTCGTAATGAATTACGTGTTCACTCTTGAGACTTGGTATTCATTTATCGTCTTGCGACGTTAAGAATCCGTATCTTCGAGTGCCCACACAGATTGTCTGATAAATTGTTAAAGAGCAGTGCCGCTTCGCTTTTTCTCAGCGGCGCGGGGTGTGCATAATACGCTTTCCCGCTACAGAGTCAAGCATTTTTTTGCTTTTCTCTGCCGGAATTCTCAGGAGAATCCCGCTGACCCGGCGGCGTGTTTGCCGTTGTTCCGTGTCAGTGGTGGCGCATTATAGGGAGTTATTCTGAGCTGACAAGAGGAAATTTAAAATAATTTTCCGAATGCGCAACATTCAACCAAATCAGCCTGAAACTGCCAGTTTTTCGAGCGTTTTGAAGCCGTAACGCTGTAAAACGGGTAATAACTGTTCAGCTTCTGGCGTCATGGCCATGCAAAAGGCAATGTTCGCATCGGCAGATTTTGCCTCAGGAGCTTCATGTTCCAGCAGCCAGGCCGTTCGGCGGGCAATCGCTGCGCCAGAATCCACCAGCCGGGTTCCCTCTGGCAGCACCTTTAACAGTTCTTCTTGTAGTAGAGGAAAATGGGTGCAACCCAGAACAACGGTATCTGGCGGCTCTTTCATTCTTAACCACGGGCGCAGGATACGTTTTAGCGTATCCAGAGAGATTTCTTCGCCATGCAGCTTCGCTTCAGCCAGCTCAACCATTTCTGCCGAGCCCAGCATCTCTATCTGACATTCATTAGCGAAACGCGCAATTAGCTCGTGGGTATAAGAACGTTTTACCGTACCACGAGTTGCCAGCAATCCGACAATGCCATTAGCTGTCAGGCGTGCCGCTGGCTTAATTGCCGGAACGACACCGACAACCGGGAACGCAAACTTTTCGCGTAATGCAGGAAGTGAGACGGTACTGGCGGTGTTGCAAGCGACCACAGCCAGCGCAAGGGGATAACGCTCTTGCACTGCGGTGACAATTTCCACCACACGCTCAACAATAAACTCTTCGCTTTTTTCGCCATACGGGAAAGCGACGTTATCGAAAGCATAAATGTAATGGAGATCCGGTAAGAGATGCCGGATCTCGTCATAGACCGACAACCCACCGACGCCGGAGTCAAACACCAGCACGGTGGGACGTGGTTCAGAAGGTGTAGCTGCCAGACAAGGTGTATTCCCGTCCTGCAGTTTGGTAGCCATAGACTGTCTCATAATCTTTGTCGAACAGGTTGGCTATTTTACCACGAACTGTCAGGTGAGAGGTGACCGGATACGCAACCGCAAGATCCCACAAGCTCACACCGCCCATTTTAACGGTTTGATAAGGATAAGATGAGTAATCCTTATCATAGCGAGAGCCTAAATACTGATAAGTAATCCCCCAGTCGAAGTCATACAGCTGCCAATCGAGCTGGTATTTCACCTGCTGTTTAGCACGGCGTAACAACGGCGTGTCAGTAATCGCGTTACGGGCATCAACATAATCGTAACTCACAGTATGCGTCAGTGGTCCGGTATCAAAATTGGCGGTCGCCTCGACACCTTTAATCCGCGCTTTCCCTTCGTTGTAATATTTCAGGATATGGTCGTCATAATCGATTAAGTCACTAACGTCGTTACGATATCCGGAAATACGCCAGTTCACTCCTGCTGTTAAACCTTCAAACGCGCCTTCCCACTGTTTGCTTTTCTCAGGGTCCAGATCCGGATTACCGTAGAAGCCGTACAGTTGTCCAAGATTTGGTGCCTTATAAGATGTCCCATAGGAAGCGATAAAACGATAACCTTCGATGAACTCCCATCCGACGCTGGTTTGCCAGGTTCCATGACGACCAAACTGTGAGTTATCGTCGCTGCGTGCTGCGCCTTCAAAGGTAAAATCGCCAACTTGTTGCAGCCCGGTCAGATAGATGCCGGTATTACGTTGATCATATCCATCCTCAACGTAACCTGTACCCGGCGTCGTAGTCTGTTTCTGCCAGTCGACACCCGCGCCAATACTACCGTGACCAACGATGACATTGTTTGCCCACTGGACGGTGTATTGCTTCATCTCATCGAGCGTCGCCGACGAATCATAACGACCATAATGCGGATCGTAGTTGTAATCTTTGCTATGGCTATAGCTAGTAATGAGTTGTGATTTAATCAGTTCGCCGTTATAGCGCAGCCCGGCGTCCCAACTTTGACTATAGAGTTTACGGGTATCGACCAATGGTGAACCCGGAGAATAATACGCGTCATAATTGGTCCGATTATCATAGCCATAGCCACGTACAAAGCCGCTCCAGGCATCGGTAAAATTATGTTCCAGCGCACCATAAAGCGTTTTACTTAAGAAACCATCGTTATCAGGCTGCGCTTGCATTCCTGTATTGCCGTAAGCGACAACATCATAACCATGGGTATAAGCGTAATCGCCCAACAGAGTTACCCGTGTCTTATCCCCCAGTTGTTGCTGCGTAGAGACATCATAGTTCTGATAACTATGGCTTCCCCACCCCGCTGAAATTTCCGTTCCAGGTTCATCGCGCGTCGTGATGATATTCACCACCCCGCCTATTGCATCAGAACCATAAACGGCGGAACGCGGCCCACGGATATATTCGACACGCTGAACAAGTGCAATGGGGAATTGACTAAGATCGGCTGAACCACTCACCCCTGCCAGATTCAGGCGTACGCCATCAATTAACACCAACACATGACTGGCATTTGTGCCACGAATAAAAATAGAAGAAAGCTGACCTGAACCGCCGTTTTGGGTGATATCCACGCCCGGAAGACGGCGCAGCACATCATTAACCGAGGTCGACTGCCAGCGGTCGATATCCTGACGCGTCACAACGGTGGTTGGTGCAAGTACAGTGCTGCGCGGCTGTTCAAAACGGTTAGCAGTAACAACGAGAGTATCCGGGCTGATATCCTGTGCCCAAGCGGAAAAGGCTGTGACAGAACACGCCGTCAGCAGCGAAGCTTTTTTAATCATTGTAAAGCATCCACAATAGAAGAAGGATGCCGCAGGTTTCATCAATATTACGCGATGATGAGAACCAGATGCGACGTTGGCCGGCAGGTCTTCGGGCTTGGAGGGGTATCTGAAGATACAAAGAGATGATGACTTCCCACCGGATGGCAGTGTCCGCATAACGCAATCATCGCACCTTTCCTTACCGCTGCGCGTCAGCTCCAGATTCGCACTGGATTCCCTATTAACTCACAGGACCGGCAAGTGGATGCTACAGGTTGTAACAACTTACTGTCCAGACGTAGCTCACAAATAGGAATTCATCAAGATCTGGACATCTGATGAGCAATCCCTACAATCGCCGCGTACTTTAATTTTTCAGGATACATCATGACCCCCGAACACCTTCCAACAGAACAGTATGAAGCGCAGTTAGCCGAAAAAGTGGTACGTTTGCAAAGTATGATGGCACCGTTTTCTGACCTGGTTCCGGAAGTGTTTCGCTCGCCGGTCAGTCATTACCGGATGCGTGCGGAGTTCCGCATCTGGCACGATGGCGATGACCTATATCACATCATTTTCGATCAACAAACCAAAAGCCGTATCCGCGTGGATAGCTTCCCCGCCGCCAGTGAACTCATCAACCAGTTGATGACGGCGATGATTGCGGGTGTGCGTAATAATCCCGTTCTGCGCCACAAGTTGTTCCAGATTGATTACCTCACCACGCTGAGTAATCAGGCGGTGGTTTCCCTGCTGTACCATAAAAAGCTGGATGACGAATGGCGTCAGCAGGCGGAAGCCCTGCGCGATGCGTTGCGCGCGCAGAATCTGAATGTGCATCTGATTGGTCGGGCAACGAAAACCAAAATCGCGCTGGATCAGGATTACATCGATGAACGTCTGCCGGTCGCCGGAAAAGAGATGATCTACCGTCAGGTAGAAAACAGCTTTACCCAGCCAAACGCGGCGATGAATATTCAGATGCTGGAATGGGCGCTGGACGTAACCAAAGGCTCAAAAGGCGATTTACTGGAGCTATACTGCGGCAACGGTAACTTTTCATTAGCGCTGGCGCGTAATTTTGATCGGGTATTAGCCACCGAAATCGCCAAGCCGTCGGTCGCCGCCGCGCAATACAACATCGCAGCTAACCATATTGATAACGTACAAATTATTCGTATGGCGGCAGAAGAATTTACTCAGGCGATGAATGGTGTGCGCGAGTTTAACCGCCTGCAAGGGATCGACTTAAAGAGTTATCAGTGCGAAACCATTTTTGTCGACCCACCGCGCAGCGGTCTGGACAGTGAAACCGAGAAAATGGTGCAGGCGTATCCGCGTATTCTGTATATCTCCTGCAATCCGGAAACATTATGCAAGAATCTGGAAACATTAAGCCAGACGCACAAGGTTGAACGTCTGGCTCTGTTTGATCAATTCCCCTACACGCACCATATGGAGTGCGGCGTATTACTGACCGCGAAGTAAAACCCATGCCGGATGCGCCAGCATCCGGCATGATTCCGATTACTCAGCAACTTCCTGCTTACGGTTACGCATCTTCGCGCCAATCCAGAACACCATAATGACGGACAGCACAGCCGGGAAGAAGTTAGAACCGATATCCGGATATTCCGCACGAACCACAGTGCTATAAAGCAGAACGCCGAGAATAAAACAGGCAGCAGCCAGACCCGGCAAGCCGACCGGCATAGTGCGATTAAGATAACGTTGATGCAGGCAGTAAACCGTCAGCACCAGGGAAATAATCGGGAATACAGAAAATGGCACAATGGAGCTAAACAGCGCTGCGAAAGTACCATTAATCGATAAGCCAGCAACTAACGCCAGCAGCAGCGTACCTCTATCTTGATTTGCTTGTTTCATTACTCGTCCTTCACATTTCCCGGAATAATTGCGGTTTTCTCTTGTTCACGGCGATACCAGTAATAAGCCCCTTTCGAAATCATTCGCAGTTGCAGTACCAGTCGCTCTTCTAATTGCCGACGTTGTTCGACGCCGACATCCAACGCCTCGGCACCCGCGCTGAAGACAATCGTCACCATTGCTTCGGCTTGCGCTTCAGTAAACGCGCGAGGCATATGGTTTTCGAGTTCAAGATAGTCCGCAAGTTCCGCAATGAAGTGCTGAATTTCACGCGCAACGGCGGCACGAAACGCGGCGGAGGTGCCGGAGCGTTCCCGCAATAATAACCGGAAGGCGTTAGGATTATTACCGATGAACTCCATAAATGTGGATACCGAGGTACGGATCACACTCCCGCCTTTAGCGATACGCTGACGCGCCTGGCGCATAAGCTGACGCAGCATCAAACCACTCTCGTCAACCATGGTCAGACCCAGTTCGTCTACGTCGCGGAAATGCCGATAAAAAGAGGTGGGAGCAATGCCCGCTTCACGCGCCACTTCACGTAAACTCAGGCTGGCGAAGCTGCGTTCAGCACTTAATTGGCTAAATGCGGCCTCTACCAGCGAACGTCGGGTTTTTTCTTTTTGCTGCGCTCTTACGCCCATCACGATGTCTGAATCCTTGCCAAAAGTACTGCTGGCACTATACCAGAGAATGAACATACTGGATTGCTCCAGTGTTGTGAATGAACGGTAGCGCAATAAAACACATTTACTGCAACTCTTTAGCCGGTTCTTTTACAAACAGCAACGCCAGCATAGACAGCAATGTGCCCCCGCCCAGATACCACGCCGGAGCCGTCAGGCTATCCAGTAACACGATGGATTGCGTGGCGAAATATTGCGCAAAACCGCCGAAGATTGCTACGCCAATGCTATAAACCAACGCGAAGCCTAATGCCCGAATCCGTTTCGGCAACAGTTCGGAAATCAGCAACATTACCGGTACCCCACCAAGCGTGGTAAAGCTGACCATCACGAAAACGACCGTCAGCAACATGCCGGGACTGGGGTAATTCACCAACAGCCAGAACGAAGGCCAGCTACAGATCAGAACCATCACACGAGAGATTAAAATCAGTTTTTTACGCCCGACCGAATCACATAGCATCCCCACCAACAGCGCGCCCACAAACGTAATTACCCCCGCCAGTAACATCGCTGCATGAGAATAGTGTTGAGGCATTGCCAGATACTTCGCCGCCCAGGTGCCATAGTAAAAGAGGGAAATATAGGTTGCTACCGTGCTACCGATAGCGAGTAAAACGCCGTTAATGATAATCGCTTTATGTTGCAGGAGCAGAGAGAACGCGCTTTCGCTGGCAGCAGCTTTTTTATTGTGTACAGGTTCAGGTACGTCATTTTCCAGGCTCAGACGCAACCAGCAACCGATCGGTGCTAATAACACGCCAATAAAAAATGGCACACGCCAGCCCCATTCTGCCATTACGGTTTCTGAACCTGTGGCGAACGGTAGCCAAGTGCTCAGACCTAAAGCGACAACACCACCAAAGGTCGTTGCCAGCCCCTGGGTCGCCAGCGACCAACTGCTGTAAAAACCGCGACGATTTGCCGGAGCTGATTCAACCAGTAAAGACATTGAGGCGCCGACTTCACCACCTGCCGCAACACCCTGAATCAGACGCGCCAGTACCAGCGTCGCCGTTCCCCAATAGCCCGCCGTTGCATAGGTCGGCGCAATGCCAATCATCAACGTGCCGAGGCTCATCAGGGCAATGGTGAACACCATCGCGGGTTTGCGTCCGAAACGATCGGCCCAGGCCCCGACGATAATTCCACCAAGCGGGCGCATAAAAAAACTCACGCCAAACGTTGCAAATGCCAGTAACAGCGCGACATTGTGATCGGCACTGGGCGGGAAGAAAAGCGTACTGATATAGACCACAAAAAAGTTGTAAACGCCAAAATCAAAAAATTCGAGCGCATTGCCAAACGCCGAAGCAAAAATCACCCGCTTACCGCTAGGCTTTTTCTTCACAATCACGCTTCCATTTACGATCGCCGTCATTCCATGTTCCTTGCCAGAAAGTGTTGTTGTGTGTTGTTTTATTTATTGCAGCCAGGCTTCTACCAGTGCGCCCCAGTAGCTGCACGCCGGGACCAGACTTGCATCGTTGAAGTCGTAGCCCGGGTTATGCACCATGCAGGAACCTTCCCCGACATCGCCATTACCGAACAGCAAAAAAGCGCCTTTCGGCTGGGCTTCCAGCATGAAAGAGAAATCCTCACTGCCCATCAGGGGCTTGATGCCAAACTCGGCCCGATCTTCACCAAACGTTTTACACGCCACCTGCCAGGCGAAGCGCGCCATCTCCTCGTCATTCACTAATACCGGCGTACCGTTAACATGCGTAACCTCAGCCGTAGCGCCAAAGCTGACAGCCTGGGCTTGCGCCAGAGCCGGAATACGGGTCAGTAGAAGTTGTCGGGTATCGCGGCTAAGAGAGCGGACGCTGATTTTCATCTCAGCACTGTCAGGAATGACGTTAGCGGCCTCACCCGCAACAATGCTGCCAACGGTAATTACCGCCGCTTCCAGCGGATCGACATTGCGCGACACAATGCTTTGTAATGCAGTGGTGATATGTGCCGCGACCAGCACCGGATCGATGGCTTTGTGAGGAATTGCGCCATGCCCTCCACAGCCACGAACTGTGATGTGGAACTGATCCATTGACGCCATTAGCGCCCCTGGCTGGAAGAAAAACTTGCCAACCGGCAAGCCCGGCATGTTGTGCATCCCGAAAATGACATCGCAGGGGAAGTGGTCAAAAAGACCTTCTTTGACCATAATCTCGCCGCCGTTAATCATCTCTTCTGCGGGCTGGAAGATAAGACGTAACGTGCCGTTAAAACGACGAGTTTCGGCAAGATAACGTGCAGCTCCTAGTAATATCGTGGTATGGCCGTCATGCCCGCATGCGTGCATTAAACCGGGATGTTTACTGGCCCAGGGCTTGCCACTATTTTCATAAATTGGCAGCGCATCCATATCCGCCCGCAGGCCAATACTTTTCTCTCCGTCGCCCACTCTTAACGTGGCCACTATCCCCGTCGTCGCCAGTCCTTGCTCTACCTCATAGCCCCACTGGCGCAGCTTTTCCGCAACCAGAGCACTGGTTTTAAATTCCTGTAATCCCAGCTCCGGGTTTTCATGGATCTGATGGCGGATCTCGCGCAGTTCTTCCTCAAACCCACGAATGTAGTGTTCGATCATCGACTATTCCTTTATTCACTTATAAACAGGTTAATTAACGGATTTTATTGATGGTATAAATATAAATAAGGCATCAATATAAAATATTTATATGTTTGTTTTATAAGAATATTTAACATAGACAATAACAAAAAAGCACACTTCGGCAAGATAAAACTATCAGCCATAATAAAAAGCAATTAATAGTGAATAAATAAAATAAGAAGGAGGAAGACAAAGCAAAGGCCGCTCACGATATAGCCAGATAAATGACGGGGATCAATTGGCTTACCCGCGATAAAATGTTACCATTCTGTTGCTTTTATGTATAAGAACAGGTAAGCCCTACCATGCCACATTCCTACGATTACGATGCCATAGTAATAGGTTCCGGCCCCGGCGGCGAAGGCGCTGCAATGGGCCTGGTTAAGCAAGGTGCGCGCGTCGCAGTTATCGAGCGTTATCAAAATGTTGGCGGCGGTTGCACCCACTGGGGCACCATCCCGTCGAAAGCTCTCCGTCACGCTGTCAGCCGCATTATAGAATTCAATCAAAACCCACTTTACAGCGACCATTCCCGACTGCTCCGCTCTTCTTTTGCCGATATCCTTAACCATGCCGATAACGTGATTAATCAACAAACGCGCATGCGTCAGGGATTTTACGAACGTAATCACTGTGAAATATTGCAGGGGAACGCTCGCTTTGTTGACGAGCATACGTTGGCGCTGGACTGCCCGGACGGCACGGTCGAAACATTAACCGCAGAAAAATTTGTCATAGCCTGCGGCTCACGCCCTTATCATCCAGCAGACGTCGATTTCACCCATCCACGCATTTACGACAGCGACTCAATTCTTAGCATGCACCACGAACCGCGCCATGTACTTATTTACGGTGCTGGAGTGATCGGCTGTGAATATGCGTCGATCTTCCGCGGTATGGATGTAAAAGTAGATCTGATCAATACCCGCGATCGCCTGTTGGCGTTTCTCGATCAAGAGATGTCAGATTCGCTCTCCTATCACTTCTGGAACAGTGGCGTAGTGATTCGTCACAACGAAGAGTACGAGAAGATCGAAGGCTGTGACGACGGTGTGATCATGCATCTGAAGTCGGGCAAAAAACTGAAAGCCGACTGTCTGCTCTATGCCAACGGTCGCACCGGTAATACCGATTCGCTGGCGTTACAGAACATTGGGCTGGAAACTGACAGTCGCGGACAGCTGAAGGTCAACAGCATGTATCAGACCGCGCAGCCGCACGTTTACGCGGTGGGCGACGTGATTGGTTATCCAAGCCTGGCTTCAGCGGCCTATGACCAGGGGCGCATTGCCGCGCAGGCGCTGGTAAAAGGTGAAGCCACCGCGCACTTGATTGAAGATATCCCTACCGGTATTTACACCATCCCGGAAATCAGCTCCGTGGGCAAAACTGAACAGCAGCTGACCGCGATGAAAGTACCGTATGAAGTAGGCCGCGCCCAGTTTAAACATCTGGCGCGTGCACAAATCGTTGGCATGAACGTGGGTACGCTGAAAATTTTGTTCCATCGGGAAACAAAAGAGATTCTGGGGATCCATTGCTTTGGTGAGCGCGCTGCCGAAATTATTCATATCGGTCAGGCGATTATGGAACAGAAAGGTGGCGGCAACACCATTGAGTACTTCGTCAACACCACCTTTAACTACCCGACCATGGCGGAAGCCTATCGGGTAGCGGCATTAAACGGCTTAAACCGCCTGTTTTAACGCTTTATCGAAATGGCCATCCATTTTTGCGCGGATGGCCTCTGCCAGCTGCTCATAGCGGCTGCGCAGCGGTGAGCCAGGACGATAAACCAGGCCAATGGTACGGCGTGGTTCCGGCTTAATGCACGGCAGATAAACCACGCCATCGCGTTTGCGTTCTGGCGGTACAGCCAGCGCAGGCAATAAAGTGATCCCGCTACCTGCGGCTACCATGTTGCGCAGCGTCTCCAGACTGGTCGCGCGGAAGTGTGTATCTTCATCCGCTCCAGCTTCAAAGCAGAAGCCCATTGCCTGATCGCGCAGACAGTGACCATCTTCCAGCATCAGCAGTTTTTCCCCTGCCAGATCGGCCATCGGCACGCATTCGCGATTAGACCACGGGTGATCTTCATAGACTGCCAACAACATGGGTTCATCAAACAACGGTACTTCAATGAATGCTTCGCTCTCTTTCACCAGCGCGAGGATCACGCAGTCGAGTTTGCCACTGTCCAGTTGCGCCAGTAACTGATGGGTCTGCGCTTCATGCAGATACATTTCCAGCTTCGGAAAGGTCTGGTGCAGCATCGGGATGATATGCGGCAACAGGTAAGGCCCAACCGTAGGAATCAAACCAATATGCAGCGGCCCGGACATCGTCTCCCCCTGCTGGCTTGCCATCTCTTTAAGGACTTTCACCTCGCGCAGCACGGTACGCGCCTGATCCACCAGTAGCATTCCCGCCTGGGTGAATAACACTTTACGGCTGGTCCGCTCCAGCAACATCACGCCCAGCTCATCTTCCAGCTTACGAATTTGCCCGCTAAGCGTCGGCTGGCTAACGTGGCAGGAATCTGCCGCACGGCGAAAATGGCGGTGCTCGGCCAATGCCACCAGGTACTCAAGATCACGAATATTCATTATCCATCCTCCATCGCCACGATAGTTCATGGCGATAGGTAGCATAGCAACGAACGATTATCCCTATCAAGCATTGTGACTGATAATTGCGCACAGAAACGGAGCGGCACCTCTTTTAACCCTTGAAGTCACTGCCCGTTTCGAGAGTTTCTCAACTCGAATAACTAAAGCCAACGTGAACTTTTGCGGATCTCCAGGATCCGCTTTTTTTTGCCATAAAAAAGCCCGGCGATAAGCCAGGCTCAAATTTGTACATATAAATGTTCTTACCCCAACCGCGCCCTTGCAAAAGCAATCGCCTGGGCCACCTGCTGCGGTGAGACGCCGCCTTTTGCCGCACGCTTGTCGAGGCACGATTGTAGCGACAGAATCGGATAGACATCTTCGCCAATCACGTGGCTGAATTTCTGCAACTCACTGAGCGGCAGATCTTCCAGCGGTTTGCCCTGACGAATGGCTTCCACCACCGCTTCACCAACAATATGGTGCGCCTCGCGGAACGGTACGCCTTTCGCCACCAGGTAATCCGCCAGTTCAGTGGCGTTGGCGTAACCTTGCTGCGCCGCTTCCTGGCAACGCGGACGTTTCACCTGAATGCCGTCCAGCACCAGCGCCGCCATATGCAGGCAATCCAGCCAGGTATCGAGCGCGTCGAACAGACCTTCTTTGTCTTCCTGCATATCTTTGTTGTAAGCCAGCGGCAAACCTTTCAGCGTCATCATCATGCCGGTTAACGCGCCCTGCACACGACCGCATTTACCACGAATCAGCTCCAGCGCATCCGGGTTTTTCTTCTGCGGCATTAATGATGAACCGGAAGTCACGCGGTCAGAAAGCTCGACAAACCCCGCCTCGCCGGTATTAAAGAAAATCAGATCTTCAGCAAAACGCGACAGATGCACCATGCCAATAGCGGCAGCAGAAAGCAGTTCCAGCACATGATCACGGTCAGAAACGCTGTCGAGACTGTTACGGGTCGCCGAAGCAAAGCCCAGCCAGCCTGCTAACTGTTCACGGTCGATTTCATAGGCCGTTCCCGCCAGTGCGCCACAGCCTAACGGGCTGACATCCAGACGCTTAAGCGCGTCCTGCAAACGGCTTTCATCACGCGCCAGCATCTCAACGTAGGCCAGGCACCAGTGCGCGAAAGTCACCGGTTGAGCGCGTTGCAGGTGGGTGTAACCCGGCATCACCGCGTCCTGATTGTTCTGCGCGGTCTCGACCAGAGCGGATTGTAACTGCCGGTTAGCCGTCAGTAACTCGCTAACGGTATCTTTGCACCACAGTTTCAGGTCAGTCGCTACCTGATCATTACGGCTACGCCCGGTATGCAGTTTTTTGCCTAACTGGCCCACTTTGTCGATCAGTTTGCCTTCCACCCAGCTATGGATATCTTCGGCATCGCTTTCAAGGATTTGTTGTGGCCTGGCGCGAACATCTTCCAGCAGCACGTTCAGCGCCTCTTCCAGTTGCGCCTGCTCTTCTGCGGTTAACACGCCGACCGTTACCAGGGCTTTGGACCAGGCCACAGAGCCAACAATATCCTGCTCCGCCAGACGGTAATCAAAACGCAGTGAGTCGTTGAATTGTTTGAACCGCTGATCTGCTGCCTGGGTAAAACGCCCGCCCCAAAGTGCCATAACTCTGTTTCCTTATGTTGAAATTCAATGCCGGAAAGCGACGTCTCCGGCCAACAAAACTTAAGCTAAAATCCGCGTACCCATCGGCATACCGTTAAACAGTGCCGGAAGCTGTTCCGCATGACGCCAGGAGGCGATATCTACCGGACGGCCCAGCGTGCGCGCAGCATCCAGCGCCGCGTTCACTTTTACAATCATGCCGTCGGTAATAATGCCCTGCTCAATCAGTTGTTCCGCTTTCGCGGCGGTCATTTCGGCAATGCGTTGCCCTTTACCGTCGAGAATGCCGCTGACGTCGGAGAGCAAAATCAGATCTGCGCACAGCGTTGCCGCCAGCGCCGTCGCCGCCTGGTCGGCATTGACGTTCATCAGTTGCCCTTCGTCCGTTACGCCAATGGAGCTGACCACTGGCAGATAACCGTTTTCCAGCAACGTATTGATAAGCTTAGGCGAACCTGGCTGCGCCAGTCCAACATGGCCTAACTCTTCATCAAGCTGGGTCACTTTGACGCTGTCGCCGTCACCGAGAAACAAACCTACGGCCGCAATCTGATGTTTCTTCGCCCATGCCAGCAGGGTTTTATTTGCCGTTCCCGCCAGCGCTCCGGTGATAATGTCTATCTGATCCGCAGGCGTCACCCGCAGGCCGTTTTTCTTTTTCACCGGCAGATTCAGCCCTTTCATCAGCTCATCCACCACGCAGCCGCCGCCGTGGACAATCACTAGCGGACGCTGATGTGACTCACGATATTTCACCAGTGCGCTGAACAGCCGTTCCAGCGCCTCTTCGCTATCCAGCAGTACGCCGCCCAGCTTGATAATTAATGGATTCATCATTGCACCCTTAAATAAGAGACTGCGTTTGGGCATAGCCGAAACGAATATTGGCACACTGGATTGCCTGTGCCGCCGCGCCTTTCAGTAAGTTATCTTCGGTCGCCACAATAATCAGATGCTCGCCCTGAACGGCAAATCCGATATCGCAAAACGGCAGCCCGACGACATTTTTTAGTGCCGGAACGCCTTTGTCATACAGACGCACCAACGGTTTATGCGCATACGCCTGCTGTAATGTCTGCGCCACTTGCGCCTGACTCACGCCCGGTTTCAGGCGGCAGGTAATGGTTTCGAGAATACCGCGCGGGAAATTGCCCAGATGCGGGGTGAAGATGACGTCAGCACCGAGATGCGTAGCGATCTCCGGCTGGTGGCGATGGGTAAAGATGCCATACGGTTGCAGACTAACTTCACAAAAACTATTTGAAATCGCTGCCTTACGTCCTGCACCGCTCACGCCGCTGGTGGCGTTGATCACCGGCCACTGATTGAGGTCAAGAAGATCGGCATCAATCAACGGTTTCAGCGCCAACTGTGCCGCCGTCGGATAACAGCCTGGCACCGCAATCAAGTTCGCTTCTTTTAATTTATTACCGCACCACTCCGCCAGACCGTAGGCTGCCTGTTCCAGCAGTTCCGGGTATTGATGGGTAAAGCCGTAATATTTTTCATAGAAGGTGGCGTCGTTAACACGAAACGCGCCGGAAAGGTCGAACACCACGCAGCCCGCTTCAAGAAACTGCGGCGCTAAATCGTGGCTAACTTCATGGGCGGTGGCGAGAAACACCACGTCCACCCCTGGGCTAAACTCGCTGATATCCGACATCGGCTGCAACGGCAGATCAACGATGCCTTTTAGCTGCGGATGCAAATCGGAGATTAACTTTCCCGCATCATTGCTTTGCGCTGAAACAGTCAAAGCGGTTATGTTCATATGCGGATGGCGATTTACATAGGTCACTAGCTCTGCGCCAGCGTAGCCGCTGGCACCCACAATCAGCGTATTTAACATCGGGGCTATTCACCTTCTTATGTCTGGTTGCCAGGTTAAACGTAAAACATTCACCTTACGGCTGGTGGGTTTTATTACGCTCAACGTTAGTGTATTTTTATTCATAAATACTGCATGAATATTGATACTATCATGACCAGAGGTGTGTCAACAATGAAAAACAAATTACCGCCATTTATCGAGATTTACCGCGCTCTGATTGCCACACCTTCAATAAGCGCTACGGAAGAGGCACTCGATCAAAGCAATGCAGATTTAATCACTCTGCTGGCGGACTGGTTTAAAGATTTGGGCTTCAATGTGGAAGTGCAGCCTGTGCCAGGAACTCGCAACAAATTTAATATGCTGGCAAGTACCGGACAGGGGGCTGGCGGCTTGTTGCTGGCGGGGCATACCGATACGGTGCCATTTGATGACGGTCGCTGGACGCGCGATCCGTTTACACTGACGGAGCATGACGGCAAGCTTTACGGCTTAGGCACTGCCGACATGAAAGGCTTTTTTGCGTTTATCCTTGATGCGCTACGCGATGTCGACGTCACGAAACTGAAAAAACCGCTCTACATTCTGGCGACTGCCGATGAAGAAACCAGTATGGCCGGAGCGCGTTATTTTGCCGAAACTA
Organism: Escherichia sp. E4702; assembly: GCF_963883545.1. Taxonomy (NCBI): domain Bacteria; kingdom Pseudomonadati; phylum Pseudomonadota; class Gammaproteobacteria; order Enterobacterales; family Enterobacteriaceae; genus Escherichia; species Escherichia sp. E4702. The sequence continues at coordinate 15,050 of NZ_CAWORF010000023.1, forward strand.
CCGCCCTGCGCCCGGATTGCGCCATCATTGGCGAACCGACGTCGCTGCAACCGGTACGCGCGCATAAAGGCCACATCTCAAATGCCATTCGCATTCTGGGTCAGTCGGGCCACTCCAGCGATCCGGCGCGCGGAGTTAACGCTATCGAACTGATGCACGACGCCATCGGCCATATTTTGCAGTTACGCGATAACCTGAAAGAACGTTATCACTACGAAGCGTTTACCGTGCCATACCCCACGCTCAACCTCGGGCATATTCACGGCGGCGACGCCTCTAACCGAATTTGCGCCTGCTGTGAGTTGCATATGGATATTCGACCGCTGCCGGGCATGACACTTAATGAACTTAATGGCCTACTCAACGACGCGCTGGCTCCGGTGAGCGAACGCTGGCCGGGTCGTCTGACGGTCGAAGAGTTGCACCCACCGATCCCAGGCTATGAATGCCCGCCAAATCATCAACTGGTTGAAGTGGTTGAGAAATTGCTCGGTGCAAAGACCGAAGTGGTTAACTACTGTACCGAAGCGCCGTTTATTCAAACGTTATGCCCGACGCTGGTTCTAGGGCCTGGCTCAATTAATCAGGCTCATCAGCCTGATGAATATCTGGAGACGCGGTTTATTAAACCCACCCGTGAATTGATTACCCAGGTGATTCACCATTTTTGCTGGCATTAAAACGTAGACCGGATAAGGCGCTCGCGCCGCATCCGGCACCGTTGCCAAACTCCGGTGCCACAATAATGTCGGATGCGATGCTTGCGCATCTTATCCGACCTACACCTTTGGTGTTATGTATGGCGATTTTTTAACATTCCCATAAGTTACGCTTATTTAAAACGTCGTGAATTTAATGGCGTAAATTCCTGCTATTTATTCGTTTGCTGAAGCGATTTCGCAGCATTTGACGTCACCGCTTTTACGTGGCTTTATAAAAGACGACGAAAAGCAAAGCCCGAGCATATTCGCGCCAATGCGACGTGAAGGATACAGGGCTATCAAACGATAAGATGGGTGTCTGGGGTCATATGAACGAACAATATTCCGCATTGCGTAGTAATGTCAGTATGCTCGGCAAAGTGCTGGGAGAAACCATCAAGGATGCGTTGGGAGAACACATTCTTGAACGCGTAGAAACTATCCGTAAGTTGTCCAAATCTTCACGCGCTGGCAATGATGCTAACCGCCAGGAGTTACTCACCACTTTACAAAATTTGTCGAACGACGAGCTGCTGCCCGTTGCGCGTGCGTTTAGTCAGTTCCTGAACCTGGCCAACACCGCCGAGCAATACCACAGCATTTCGCCGAAAGGCGAGGCTGCCAGCAATCCGGAAGTGATCGCCCGCACCCTGCGTAAACTGAAAAACCAGCCGGAACTGAGCGAAGACACCATCAAAAAAGCAGTGGAATCTCTGTCGCTGGAACTGGTCCTCACGGCTCATCCAACCGAAATTACCCGTCGTACACTGATCCACAAAATGGTGGAAGTGAACGCCTGCTTAAAGCAGCTCGATAACAAAGATATCGCCGACTACGAACACCACCAGCTGATGCGCCGCCTGCGCCAGTTGATTGCTCAGTCCTGGCATACTGATGAAATCCGTAAGCTGCGTCCAAGCCCGGTAGATGAAGCCAAATGGGGCTTTGCCGTAGTGGAAAACAGCCTGTGGCAAGGCGTACCAAATTACCTGCGCGAACTGAACGAACAACTGGAAGAGAATCTCGGCTACAAACTGCCCGTCGAATTTGTTCCGGTCCGTTTTACTTCGTGGATGGGCGGCGACCGCGACGGCAACCCGAACGTCACTGCCGATATCACCCGCCACGTCCTGCTGCTCAGCCGCTGGAAAGCCACCGATTTGTTCCTGAAAGATATTCAGGTTCTGGTTTCTGAACTGTCGATGGTTGAGGCCACCCCAGAACTGCTGGCGCTGGTTGGCGAAGAAGGTGCCGCAGAACCGTATCGCTATCTGATGAAAAACCTGCGTTCTCGCCTGATGGCGACACAGGCCTGGCTGGAGGCGCGTCTGAAAGGCGAAGAGCTGCCGAAGCCGGAAGGTCTGCTGACGCAGAATGAAGAACTGTGGGAACCGCTCTATGCTTGCTACCAGTCACTTCAGGCGTGTGGCATGGGTATTATCGCCAACGGCGATCTGCTCGACACCCTGCGCCGCGTGAAATGTTTCGGCGTACCGCTGGTGCGTATTGATATCCGTCAGGAGAGTACCCGCCATACCGAAGCGCTGGGCGAGCTGACCCGCTATCTCGGCATTGGCGATTACGAAAGCTGGTCAGAGGCCGACAAACAGGCGTTCCTGATCCGCGAACTGAACTCCAAACGTCCGCTGCTACCACGCAACTGGCAACCAAGCGCCGAAACGCGCGAAGTGCTCGATACCTGTCAGGTGATTGCCGAAGCGCCGCAAGGCTCTATTGCCGCCTACGTGATCTCGATGGCGAAAACGCCGTCCGACGTACTGGCCGTCCACCTGCTGCTGAAAGAAGCGGGTATTGGATTTGCGATGCCAGTCGCACCGCTGTTTGAAACTCTCGATGACCTGAACAACGCCAACGATGTCATGACCCAACTGCTAAATATCGACTGGTATCGCGGTCTGATTCAGGGCAAACAGATGGTGATGATTGGCTATTCCGACTCAGCAAAAGATGCGGGCGTGATGGCGGCCTCCTGGGCGCAATATCAGGCACAGGACGCGTTAATCAAAACCTGCGAAAAAGCGGGTATTGAACTGACGCTGTTCCACGGTCGCGGCGGTTCCATTGGTCGCGGCGGCGCACCTGCCCATGCGGCGCTGCTGTCGCAACCGCCGGGAAGCCTGAAAGGCGGCCTGCGCGTGACTGAACAGGGCGAGATGATCCGCTTCAAATACGGTCTGCCAGAAATCACCGTCAGCAGCCTGTCGCTGTACACCGGAGCGATTCTGGAAGCCAACCTGCTGCCACCGCCTGAGCCGAAAGAGAGCTGGCGTCACATTATGGATGAACTGTCGGTCATCTCCTGCGATGTCTACCGCGGATACGTGCGTGAAAACAAAGACTTTGTCCCTTACTTCCGCTCCGCTACGCCGGAACAGGAACTGGGTAAACTGCCGTTAGGTTCACGCCCAGCGAAACGTCGCCCAACCGGCGGCGTCGAGTCTCTGCGCGCCATTCCGTGGATTTTTGCCTGGACACAAAACCGCCTGATGCTCCCCGCCTGGCTGGGCGCGGGTACGGCGCTGCAAAAAGTGGTGGAAGATGGCAAACAGAGCGAACTGGAAGCCATGTGCCGCGACTGGCCGTTCTTCTCAACGCGTCTGGGTATGCTGGAAATGGTATTCGCCAAAGCAGATCTGTGGCTGGCGGAATACTATGACCAACGCCTGGTCGACAAAGCACTGTGGCCGTTAGGTAAAGAGTTACGCAATCTGCAAGAAGAAGACATCAAAGTGGTGCTGGCGATTGCCAACGACTCCCATCTGATGGCCGATCTACCGTGGATTGCCGAGTCTATTCAGCTACGAAATATATACACTGACCCGCTGAACGTACTGCAGGCAGAGTTGCTGCATCGTTCGCGCCAGGCTGAAAAAGAAGGCCAGGAGCCAGATCCCCGCGTCGAACAAGCGTTGATGGTCACTATTGCCGGAATTGCAGCTGGTATGCGTAATACTGGCTAACCCCCCTCCTCTATCAACCCTCGTGCAATAGCGCGAGGGTTTTCTGAAATACTTCTGTTCTAACACCTTCGTTTTCAATATATTTCTGTCTGCATTTCACCCAGATTCTGGATATCCCTTCAGATATCCTTAAGGTTTTGTCCTTACATTCGGCGCTATTATCCAAAACGGGTTCTTACTATGCATTCCACTGAAGTCCAGACTAAACCCATTTTTAGCTGGAAAGCCCTGGGTTGGGCACTACTCTACTTTTGGTTTTTCTCTACCCTGTTACAGGCCATTATTTACATCAGCGGCTACAGCGGCACCAACGGCATTCGCGACTCGCTGCTGTTCAGTTCGCTGTGGTTGATCCCGGTATTCCTCTTTCCGAAGCGGATTAAGATTATCGCAGCAGTAATCGGCGTAATGCTGTGGGCGGCGTCTCTGGCAGCGTTGTGCTACTACGTCATCTACGGTCAGGAGTTCTCGCAGAGCGTTCTGTTTGTGATGTTTGAAACCAACACCAACGAAGCCAGCGAGTATTTAAGCCAGTATTTCAGCCTGAAGATTGTGCTTATCGCGCTGGCCTATACGGCGGTGGCAATTTTGCTGTGGACGCGCCTGCGCCCGGTCTATATTCCAAAGCCGTGGCGTTATATCGTCTCTTTTGCCCTGCTTTATGGTTTGATTCTGCACCCTATCGCCATGAACACGTTTATCAAACACAAGCCGTTTGAGAAAACGTTGGATAATCTGGCATCTCGCATGGAACCTGCCGCGCCGTGGCAATTTCTGACCGGTTATTATCAGTATCGTCAACAACTGAACTCACTGACGAAGCTGCTGAATGAAAATAACGCATTACCGCCACTGGCTAATTTCAAAGACGAATCGGGTAACGAACCGCGCACCTTAGTGCTGGTGATTGGCGAATCGACCCAGCGTGGACGCATGAGCCTGTACGGCTATCCGCGTGAAACCACGCCGGAACTGGATGCGCTGCATAAAACCGATCCGAACCTGACGGTGTTCAATAACGTGGTCACATCGCGTCCGTACACCATTGAAATCCTGCAACAGGCGCTGACCTTTGCCAACGAAAAGAACCCGGACCTGTATCTGACACAGCCGTCGCTGATGAACATGATGAAACAGGCAGGTTATAAAACCTTCTGGATAACCAACCAGCAGACGATGACTGCCCGCAACACCATGCTGACGGTATTTTCGCGCCAGACCGACAAGCAGTACTACATGAACCAGCAACGTACGCAGAGTGCGCGTGAATACGACACCAACGTGCTGAAGCCGTTCCAGGAAGTGCTGAAGGACCCTGCGCCGAAGAAACTGATCATCGTTCATCTGCTGGGTACGCATATCAAATACAAATACCGTTACCCGGAAAATCAGGGCAAGTTTGATGGCGATACCGATCATGTTCCGCCAGGATTAAGCGCAGAAGAGCTGGAGTCATATAACGATTATGACAACGCTAACCTGTATAACGATCATGTGGTTGCCAGCCTGATTAAAGACTTTAAAGCAGCAGATCCGAACGGATTCCTGGTTTATTTCTCTGACCACGGTGAAGAGGTTTACGACACGCCGCCACACAAAACTCAGGGGCGTAACGAAGACAACCCGACGCGTCATATGTACACCATTCCGTTCCTGCTGTGGACGTCAGAAAAATGGCAGGCGACTCATCCGCGTGATTTCTCGCAGGATGTTGATCGCAAATACAGTCTGGCGGAACTGATCCACACCTGGTCAGATTTGGCGGGCTTATCTTACGACGGTTACGATCCAACCCGTTCAGTGGTGAATCCGCAGTTCAAAGAAACTACCCGCTGGATTGGTAACCCGTATAAGAAAAATGCGCTGATCGATTACGACACTCTGCCGTATGGCGATCAGGTGGGTAATCAGTAATTATCAGCCAGATGCTATTTGCCGGATGCGACGCTTGACGCGTCTTATCCGGCCTACAGATCGCGGCGGTAGGTCAGATAAAGCGTTTACGCCGCATCCGGCAATACAACTGCCGCAATGTTTACATCGAACGCCCCTCAGGCCACACTTTTCAGGTGGCCTTTTTTCATAATGCCAGTTACTGTTTTCCCGTCTACATACCTAAGGGAATAACATGTATCACGACGTCAGCTATCTGCTCTCCCGCCTGATAAACGGCCCGCTGTCGCTGCGCCAGATTTACTTTGCCAGCAGCAACGGCCCGGTGCCCGATCTTGCGTATCAGGTCGATTTTCCACGGCTGGAAATAGTGCTGGAAGGTGAGTTTGTTGATACCGGCGCTGGAGCAACGTTAGTTCCCGGCGATGTGCTGTACGTTCCCGCTGGCGGCTGGAATTTCCCACAATGGCAAGCCCCCGCCACCACTTTTAGTGTGCTGTTTGGCAAACAGCAACTCGGCTTCAGCGTCGTGCAATGGGATGGCAAGCAATATCAAAATCTGGCGAAGCAGCACGTCGCCCGACGCGGCCCGCGCATTGGTTCTTTTCTGCTACAAACGCTCAATGAAATGCAAATGCAGCCACAGGAGCAGCAAACGGCAAGGCTGATCGTCGCCAGCCTGCTTAGCCACTGCCGCGATTTGCTTGGCAGCCAAATCCAGACAGCCTCACGCAGCCAGGCACTATTCGAAGCTATTCGTGATTATATCGACGAACGCTATGCCTCCGCGCTTACCCGCGAATCTGTCGCACAGGCATTCTATATTTCGCCAAATTATCTCTCGCACCTGTTTCAAAAAACGGGGGCCATTGGTTTTAACGAATACCTGAATCACACGCGACTGGAGCACGCTAAGACGTTATTGAAAGGCTATGACCTGAAGGTAAAAGAAGTGGCGCACGCCTGCGGCTTTGTCGACAGCAACTACTTCTGCCGTCTGTTTCGTAAAAATACCGAACGCTCGCCGTCGGAATATCGTCGGCAGTACCACAGCCAACTGACAGAAAAACCGACTACTCCAGAATAAGATGGGTTTGCTGCGGCGCAGAAAGCACTTTACGCACCGCGCTCATCACCCGCTGCGGCTCACGCAGGAACGCGTAGATACTGCATTGCACGTAGCGACAATGTTCAAATCGCTCGGCACCAGCAAGCTCGATATCCGTAATCAACAGCGCAACATCCGCCCGGCGGATATCCTCGTCCGCTAAACGATTCTCCGTTCCCAGCGCGCCCTGGGTTTCAATGCTGACGCCCCACTTCTCTATCTGACATAATTTTTCCAGCCGTTCCGCCGCCATATAAGTATGCGCCACGCCGCTCACGCAGGCGGTTACTGCCACCAGGTATGCCATTTTAACCTCCCACGGTAACCTGAAATCCGGCCCGTTCTGCCATTTCGCGCATTGTTGCCACATCGGCTGACGACGGCGCTGAAACCTCTTTCATCGACCATGTTTTCCCCAGCAAGCGGTATTTCGGCTCGCCGTACTGATGAAACGGTAACAGATGGATCTGCCTGATATTCAGCGGGATCAGCACGTCCAGCGCCTGCTGCATATTCTCCCGGCTGAGCGTGAAACCGGGGATCAGCGGCAAACGCGGGATCACGTTGACCCCCTCACTCACCAGCAAACGCAAGTTCTCCAGCACGCGTGGCAGATTCATCTTCACCACATCCCGCGCCTGAGTCGCGTCCATAATTTTTAAATCGAACAACACTTCATCGCACAATTTCGCCAGCGGCAACAGTTTGCTGGCTGGCGCGTCTCCGGCAGTTTCGATGGCGCATGACACACCCCACAACCGCAGTCGCTGTAAAAAACGGGTAGCAAACTCCGCCTGCATTAATACTTCGCCGCCAGAAAGCGTGACGCCGCCGCCGGACGTGCGAAAGAAAACGTCATCTTTCATCACTTCCCGCTCCAGCGCGTCAAGGCTGATATCGCGACCAATCCGTTCAAACGCACCGGAGGGGCATTCATCCGCATCGCGCAAACATTTCGCGCAGTGCAGGCATTTCGCCTCTCTGCGCACCGTCTGGATTTTGCCGGAGATCGACTCCGGGTTAGCACACCACGGGCAAAGATGCGGACAGCCTTTAAAAAAGACCACCGTACGAATGCCCTCGCCGTCATTCAGCGAATAACGCTGAATGTTGAAAATGCGCGCCACATCATCGTGGCGCGTTTCTACAACGTTACAGCTGATGCGCAGTCCGGCGGATGATGTCATCCTGGATCTCCTTCGACAGTTCGACAAAGAAGGCGCTGTATCCGGCAACGCGTACCACCAGCCCCGCATAGTCCTGCGGGCGTAATTGGGCTTCACGTAACGTGTCGGCGTTCACTACGTTAAATTGAACATGCTGCAACTTAAGCTGGGTAAATGCCCGTAAGAAGTCGGCCAGTTTGCGTAATCCCGCTTCACCTTCCAGGGTCGCCGGAGTGAATTTCACGTTCAGCAACGTCCCGTTAGAAAGCAGCGTGTTATCGAGCTTACTGACTGACTTCAGTACCGCCGTTGGCCCTTGCCCGTCCTGACCCAGCATGGGTGACAAGCCGCCGTCTGCCAGCTGTTCCCCGGCAAAACGACCGTCTGGCGTCGCGCCAACCACCGATCCCAACGGGACGTGAGCAGAAACGGTATACGATCCCGGCGTGAAGTAGCCGCCGCGCGGGTTCTGGTATTTTTCCACTTCTTTGCAGTAATGGCGTAACAGTTCGGCGCTGATGTTATCCACCTCGTCGATATCATTACCGTATTTCTCGAAGCGGTTAATTAAGCGAGCGCGGACTTTTTCACCTTCTGGCGTTGCGAAGTTAGCTTTTAATACCGACAGCAATTCGTCAAAACTTAAACGCTGTTGTTCAAAAATCATCCCTTTCAACGCATGGAGAGAATCGCTCAGGTTGGCGATACCGATCCCCTGTACGCCGGAGAAGTTATAACGCGCGCCGCCATCGGTAATATCGCGGCCTTTCTCCAGACAATCGCTGATAAACGACGAGAGCAGCGGTACAGGTGCCCAGTCACGGTGACCGATATCGCAAATATTGCTGCCCTCAACCATCAGGGTGATGTAGTGGCTGATCTTGGCGCGGATCTGTTCCAGCAAACCTTCATAACTCAGCGCAGCATTGCCTTCATTTTCATGCAGGCAGATTTCCATCACTTTCAGCAGGTTAAACATCGCGATGTCATGCAAGCCGTAGGTTCTGCCGGGAATAGATAATTCCACACAGCCCACTACGGAATAGTCGCGCGCATCTTCCAGCGAAACGCCACGGTTGAGGAACGCTGGCACCACCACTTCATCGTTAAAGATTTGCGGAATACCTGTGCCGAGGCGAATGGTTTCTGCGGTTTTCATCAGGAACGGCGTGTCGATCAAGGCGTTAGTGCGCACGCCGAGGTTCGGTTGCGGTAATTGCACGCTTTGATAGGCGTCGAGACAGAGGAACGAAAGCACGTTCACCGCGCTACGTCCATTCTCGGTTAACCCGCCGAGCAGTGCGGTATAGCCGGTCGGGAAACCTGCGAAATAACGCGCGCTACTGGTGGAGCGCAACAGCACGATGTCGTTGCATTTCACCCATAAAGATTCGAGCAGTTCTTTCAGGAACGCCGGATCTTCGCCCTGGGTTAATGATGCCTGATAGAACGGCAACATATACTGGTCGAAGCGCCCCAACGATAGCGAACTGGCGTTGGATTCGTATTGCAGAATGATGTTCATGTACCAGAATAACTGGCACGCCTGCCAGAACGTCTGCGGCTTATGTTCGGCGTTATGGCGGGAGATCTCCGCAATGGTCAGTAACTCTTCGCGACGCTGAGCATCCGGGCAGTTTGCCGCCATCGTTTCCGCCAGTTCGGCGTAACGCAGAATGTGTTTCTGCGAGGCTTCGAGCAGTAACAGCGCTGCCTGATAAAAGTGATTCTCCGGCTGTTGCTGACAATGTTGCTGCATCTGCGCCACCAGCTCCCCCAGCCCGTGATTCAGCAGGCGCGGGTAATCAATAATAATGTGCCCCTGACCTTTATCCGTCTGGTTGATGCTGAAAATCTGCGTGCTGGTCGCGGCTTTTACTTCATCCGTCATCTGCCCGTTGATGAAATCTTTCATCGAACGTTTTTCCCAGTACGAGAACAACTCTTCGCGGTAGATACGTTTATCTTCTTCGCTAATGGCGAAACGGTCTTGCGGGCGCGTCGGGAATTGATCCAGCTCTTTCAGCAACCAATAAGGGTCCATTTCCGGCGACATAATCCCGGCGCGCGGTTTTACGGTGCGGTTACCGGCAATCAGTTCTTCATCACGAATCGAAATTTCAACATGTTCAAGGATATACGCTGTCGCTTTCGCCCGGCGCAATATCACTGGCTCGCCTTCGGTTTGCCGATGGCTGGCGGTATAAAGCAGCGCCCGCTCTAGCGAGATTTCACGGGTATTGGCAAACAGTGCAGTTTTGAGGCGAGAGATACGATTCGTCATGAGGAACTCCTGTGGGAAAGCGAACCCGCCCTTACGGGCGGGATAAGAACTTAAGCGGTTTGTGTCAGATGAGCTTCAATTTTGCTCATAATGGCGTCAGCGCGTTTAACCGCGTCGCTGATATTGACGCGCACGATGGTCTTGCCTGCAAAACGCTCTTCAAATTTGATGCCGATATCTTTGGTCAGAATCACCATATCGGCGCTCGCCACGTCTTCCGCAGTCAGTTCATTTTCCAGACCAATCGAACCCTGAGTTTCTACTTTTACTTCCCAGCCTTTCGCTTTCGCGGCACTTTCCAGCGCCTCTGCCGCCATATAGGTATGGGCAACACCTGAAGGACATGCGGTTACTGCAATAATTTTCGTCATGGCTCGTTCCTCAATTAATTAATTTCAAAATCCAGATCCAGGTCGTCTTCCTTCTCATCAGTCGAAGACCCATTTTTACGCGCCAGACTTTTCAGCACGTTAACGCAGATAGCCGTTGCTACAGCCCCAACAGCCACTGCCGCGATGTAACCCAACTTGCCTTCAACCACCGGCAGCACAATCAGACCACCCCAGCCTGCATAGCACTGCGCACCTACCATTGCAGCGGTCACCGTGCCACAGACAGTCCCCACCATAATGGAAGGAATGACACGCAACGGATCGGCGGCAGCGAAAGGAATCGCCCCTTCAGTGACGCCAACACAGCCCATTACCAGCGCCGCTTTACCGGTTTCGCGCTCTTCTGCGGAGAAATTTTTACGACCAATCAGCGTTGCCAGCCCCATGCCCAGCGGCGGAACACAGATCCCCACGGCAGCAATTGCCACCACGGTATAAACACCCTGAGCAACGCAAATCAGCATGAACGCATAGGCCACTTTGTTAACCGGGCCGCCCATATCGAACGCCAGCATCAGCCCCATGATCACCGCCAGCATCACCACGCTGCCTTGCTGCATCCCCTGAAGCCACTGAGTCAGGCTGTTGGTTAACGCACCGACAGGTTCCCCCAGCCCCCACATCATGACGCCAGCGGTAATCAGTGTGCCGACGATTGGAATGATGAAGATTGGCATCACCGAGCGCAGAACTTTATGCACCGGAATTTTCTTCAGGTAATGCACCACAATGCCGCCGATAATCCCGGCGATCAGCGCACCAAAGAAGCCCGCGCCAAAGCTGTTGCCAACCCAGGCACCGATAGCGCACGGGGCCAGCGCAGAACGTTCTGCAATGGAATAACCGATGTAAGCGGCGAGGAAAGGCACCATCAGCGTTAAACCCGCAACACCGATATCAAACAGTTTTTTCAGATTCGGATCGGCTACGGCATCCGGCACTGCACCTTTGCCATACAACATGACGGAAACCGCCAGCAAAATACCGCCCGATACCACGAAGGGAATCATGTGTGAAACGCCCGTCATTAAGTGCTGACGAGTGTTTTTCAGGATCTGTACCAACTCATTCATAAGTCGCTCCCAGGCTTACCCAAGCCTATGTCCATATTTTTTGATGGGAGAAACAATAGGCAATCGCAAGCAGGTCAAACAGTGGATAAAAAGGCCATTTACTGGACTTTTGTAATGTCAGTACAAAAATGCGATCCGCCTCATAACTTGCGTTAACTCGGAATCATGGCGGAATGGCGCGTCTTGTGAGACGCGTCGCAAATTGGCGGTTACATTACATTTGTCCAGCTTTTGGCAGATTTGTCACATGGCAGGTCGTTGCCATGCGCTCTTATCCTGTAAACAGAAAACCGTACCGGGAGAGAGGCAATGGCCCTGATTGTGGAATTTATTTGTGAGCTGCCTAACGGCGTACATGCGCGTCCGGCAAGCCACGTTGAAACGCTGTGTAATACTTTTTCATCTCAAATTGAGTGGCATAACCTGCGTACTGACCGTAAAGGCAACGCCAAAAGCGCCCTGGCGCTGATTGGCACCGATACACTGGTGGGCGATAACTGCCAGTTACTGATTTCCGGGGCTGACGAACAAGCAGCACACCAGCGCTTGAGCCAGTGGTTACGTGATGAATTCCCCCACTGCGACGCGCCGCTGGCAGAAGTTAAATCTGACGAGCTGGAGCCGCTGCCGGTTTCACTCACTAATTTGAATCCGCGCATTATTCGCGCCCGCACCGTATGTAGCGGTAGCGCAGGCGGCATTCTGACGCCAATATCTTCTTTAGATCTCAACGCGCTGGGTAATCTTCCCGCTGCCAAAGACGTCGACGCCGAGCAATCCGCACTGGAAAACGGCCTGACGCTGGTGATGAAAAACATTGAGTTTCGTCTGCTGGATAGCGACGGTGCCACCAGCGCGATTCTGGAAGCGCACCGATCACTGGCTGGCGATACTTCCCTGCGCGAACATTTACTGGCAGGCGTCAGTGCCGGATTAAGCTGCGCCGAAGCGATTGTCGCCAGTGCGAATCACTTTTGCGAAGAGTTCGCCCGTTCCAGCAGTAGCTACCTGCAAGAACGTGCGCTGGACGTACGCGACGTCTGCTTCCAGCTGCTTCAGCAAATCTACGGTGAACAACGCTTCCCGGCACCGGGCAAGCTGACGCAGCCCGCCATTTGTATGGCTGATGAACTGACCCCCAGCCAGTTCCTCGAACTGGATAAAAATCACCTCAAAGGTTTGTTACTGAAAAGCGGCGGCACTACGTCACATACGGTAATTCTTGCTCGTTCGTTCAACATTCCGACGCTGGTTGGTGTGGATATTGATGCCCTTACTCCATGGCAGCATCAAACGATTTATATCGACGGCAACGCCGGGGCAATTGTGGTTGAGCCAGGGGAAGCCGTAGCCCGTTATTATCAGCAAGAAGCCCGCGTACAGGACGCTCTGCGTGAGCAACAGCATGTCTGGCTGACCCAGCAAGCACGTACCGCTGACGGTATCCGTATCGAAGTCGCGGCGAACATCGCCCACTCCGTGGAAGCGCAGGCCGCATTTGGCAATGGCGCGGAAGGCGTTGGTTTGTTCCGTACTGAAATGCTCTATATGGATCGCACCAGCGCACCGGGCGAAAGCGAGCTGTACAACATTTTTTGTCAGGCGCTGGAGTCCGCCAACGGGCGCAGCATTATTGTGCGCACTATGGATATTGGCGGTGACAAACCCGTTGATTATCTGAACATTCCCGCAGAAGCTAACCCGTTCCTCGGTTATCGCGCGGTGCGTATTTATGAAGAATACGCCTCGCTGTTCACCACACAACTACGCTCGATCCTGCGCGCCTCTGCTCACGGCAGCCTGAAAATCATGATCCCGATGATCTCCTCAATGGAAGAGATCTTATGGGTGAAAGAAAAACTGGCAGAAGCCAAACAGCAGCTACGTAACGAACACATTCCGTTTGATGAGAAGATCCAGCTCGGCATTATGCTGGAAGTGCCGTCGGTGATGTTCATCATCGATCAATGCTGCGAAGAGATTGATTTCTTTAGTATCGGCAGTAATGACCTGACGCAATATCTTCTGGCGGTGGATCGCGATAACGCTAAGGTTACTCGTCACTACAACAGCCTGAATCCGGCATTCTTACGGGCGCTCGATTACGCTGTACAAGCAGTGCATCGCCAGGGCAAATGGATTGGTTTGTGCGGTGAACTGGGGGCGAAAGGTTCCGTGCTGCCGTTGCTGATTGGTTTAGGTCTGGATGAACTCAGCATGAGCGCCCCGTCAATTCCGGCAGCGAAAGCGCGAATGGCGCAGCTTGATAGCCGCGAATGCCGCCAGTTGCTCAACCAGGCAATGGCCTGCCGAACTTCGCTGGAAGTGGAACACCTGCTGGCGCAATTCCGTATGACGCAACAGGACGCACCGCTGGTCACCGCCGAATGCATCACGCTGGAAAGCGACTGGCGCAGCAAAGAAGAAGTGCTCAAAGGCATGACCGATAACCTGCTGCTGGCTGGCCGCTGCCGCTATCCGCGTAAACTGGAAGCCGACTTGTGGGCGCGCGAGGCCGTTTTCTCTACCGGTCTGGGCTTTAGTTTTGCCATTCCACACTGCAAATCAGAACACATTGAGCAATCCACCATCAGCGTGGCGCGTCTGCAAGCACCGGTGCGCTGGGGCGATGATGAAGCGCAATTCATCATTATGTTAACCCTGAACAAACACGCTGCGGGCGATCAGCATATGCGCATTTTCTCGCGCCTCGCTCGTCGCATCATGCACGAAGAATTCCGTAACGCGCTGGTTAACGCCGCCTCTGCCGACGCTATCGCCAGCCTGCTGCAACATGAACTGGAACTGTAAAAGGAAACATCATGGAACTGTATCTGGACACCGCTAACGTCGCAGAAGTCGAACGTCTGGCACGCATATTCCCCATTGCCGGGGTAACAACTAACCCGAGCATTATCGCTGCCAGCAAGGAGTCCATCTGGGAAGTGCTGCCGCGTTTGCAAAAAGCGATTGGTGATGAAGGCATTCTGTTTGCTCAGACCATGAGCCGCGACGCGCTGGGGATGGTGGAAGAAGCGAAGCGCCTGCGCGACGCCATTCCGGGCATCGTGGTGAAAATCCCGGTGACTTCCGAAGGTCTGGCTGCCATTAAGATGCTGAAAAAAGAGGGTATTACTACACTTGGCACCGCAGTGTACAGCGCCGCGCAAGGATTGCTGGCCGCGCTGGCAGGGGCAAAATACGTTGCTCCGTATGTTAACCGCGTAGACGCCCAGGGCGGAGACGGCATTCGTACGGTTCAGGAGCTGCAAGCGCTGTTAGAAATGCACGCGCCAGAAAGCATGGTGCTGGCTGCCAGCTTTAAAACACCACGTCAGGCGCTGGATTGTTTGTTGGCAGGATGTGAATCCATCACACTGCCCTTAGATGTAGCGCAACAAATGCTCAACACCCCTGCGGTAGAGTCAGCTATAGAGAAGTTCGAACACGACTGGAATGCCGCATTTGGCACTACTCATCTCTAAAGGAGCAATTATGGACCGCATTATTCAATCACCGGGTAAATACATCCAGGGCGCTGATGTCATTAATCGCCTGGGCGAATACCTGAAGCCGCTGGCAGAACGTTGGTTGGTTGTTGGCGATAAATTTGTATTAGGTTTTGCTCAGGCAACCGTCGAGCAAAGCTTTAAAGATGCCGGGCTGGTAGTAGAAATTGCGCCGTTTGGCGGTGAATGTTCGCAAAATGAGATCGACCGTCTGCGTGGCATCGCGGAGACTGCGCAGTGTGGCGCAATTCTCGGTATCGGTGGCGGAAAAACCCTCGATACTGCCAAAGCGCTGGCACATTTCATGGGTGTTCCGGTAGCGATCGCACCGACTATCGCCTCTACCGACGCACCGTGCAGCGCATTGTCTGTTATCTACACCGATGATGGTGAGTTTGACCGCTATCTGCTGCTGCCAAATAACCCGAATATGGTCATTGTCGATACTAAAATCGTCGCGGGCGCACCTGCGCGTCTGTTAGCAGCGGGTATCGGTGATGCGCTGGCGACCTGGTTTGAAGCGCGTGCCTGCTCTCGTAGCGGCGCAACCACGATGGCGGGCGGTAAGTGTACTCAGGCGGCGCTGGCGCTGGCTGAACTGTGCTACAACACCCTGCTGGAAGAAGGCGAAAAAGCGATGCTTGCCGCCGAACAGCATGTAGTGACTCCGGCGCTGGAGCGCGTGATTGAAGCGAACACCTATTTGAGCGGCGTTGGTTTTGAAAGCGGTGGTCTGGCGGCGGCTCATGCGGTGCATAACGGCCTGACCGCTATCCCGGATGCGCATCACTATTATCACGGTGAAAAAGTGGCATTCGGTACGCTGACGCAGCTGGTTCTGGAAAACGCGCCGGTTGAGGAAATCGAAACCGTAGCTGCACTTAGCCATGCGGTAGGTTTGCCAATAACTCTCGCTCAACTGGATATTAAAGAAGATGTCCCGGCGAAAATGCGAATTGTGGCAGAAGCGGCATGTGCAGAAGGTGAAACCATTCACAACATGCCTGGCGGCGCGACGCCAGATCAGGTTTACGCCGCACTGCTGGTAGCCGACCAGTACGGTCAACGTTTCCTGCAAGAGTGGGAATAACCTACTCCAAACTCCCGGCTTGTCCGGGAGTTTGAACGCAAAATTGCCTGATGCGCTACGCTTATCAGGCCTACGTAATCTCTGCAATATATTGAATTTGCGTGCTTTTGTAGGCCGAATAAGGCGTTCACGCCGCATCCGGCACTCTGTGCCAGTAATCTGAAACTCCCACGTTGATTGGGAGTTTTTCATCCGCTTCTGGACATTTTCTCCACAGAACAATCGTTAGCCCGGAAAGTCGAATCTGTGACTCTTATTTTCACGGATGAAACAGATGAAAGCTTCACTGGCGCTGGTCAGCCTGCTAACAGCATTTACCAGCCACTCCTTAAAATCTCCCGCCGTTCCACCAACCGTGGTACAAATCCAGGCCAACACCAACCTTGCCATCGCAGACAGTGCCAGACAGCAAATCGGCAGCACGCTATTTTACGATCCGGCGTATGTGCAGCTTACCTATCCTGGCGGTGATGTCCCGCAAGAACGCGGGGTATGTTCCGATGTGGTGATCCGCGCCTTGCGCAGCCAGAAGGTCGATTTGCAGAAACTGGTGCACGAAGATATGGCGAAGAATTTTGCCGATTATCCGCAAAAGTGGCAGTTAAAGCGCCCGGACAGCAACATCGATCACCGTCGGGTGCCTAATCTGGAAACCTGGTTTACCCGCCACGATAAAACACGCCCCACCAGCAAAAACGCCGGTGACTATCAAGCGGGTGATATTGTCTCCTGGCGACTGGACAACGGGCTGGCACATATTGGGGTGGTGTCAGATGGCTTCGCCCGCGACGGTACGCCGCTGGTGATACATAACATTGGCGCAGGCGCGCAGGAAGAAGACGTGCTGTTTAGCTGGCGAATGGTGGGGCATTATCGGTATTTTATTAAATAAGAGATCGCCCCACATGAAGAAAAAATTCAGATCCTTTTTACACTGACAGCTTCTTTTTTCTTACGGCTCACCAGCGCCAGTGCCAGCACAATCAGCACAATACCGCTACCCTCAACCGCGCCAGGATTCTCACCGAGCAGCCACCAGGAAAAGAGTACGCCGCAAACGGGAACGGCCAGTGTGCTTAAGCTGGCAATACTGGCAGGCAAGTTTTTCAATACAAACAACCATAAGCTCCACGCCAGCGCCGTCGCCAGAATCGCACTGTAGGCCAGCGCCCAGAACACGGTGGGTTGCCAGTCAATTTCACGTTGCGGCACCAGTAAAGCGACCACACTCATCACCAGCGCCGCATACAGCATCTGCCAGGATGTTAACGACAATAAATCCACGCGCGGATGACGGGCATACAGACGTTTAGCAACAATCGCGCTCGCCCCCCAACTAACACCGGAGAGGATTGCCAACATGGCACTTTTCATCGAAGAGAAATCGAGTTGCCACGGCTGCAACACCAAAAATAAGCCGAAAGCGGCAATCATAATCGCGAAATATTGCCCACGTCGCAGGCGTTCACCGAGAAACAACGCGGCGAAAATCACCACCCAGAACGGCATGGTATAGCTCAGGATCGCCACTTTCCCCGCTCCACCGCTGACCAGCGCCCACTGTGCCAGGCCAACCATCCCGCAGGTTTGTAACAGGGCAATGGCTAAGGTGTATTTAAACGGCGTCGGGCGCATTCCGCGACCACGTAACAAAAGAACGATGAATAAAACGAGAGCGCCGAAAATGCAGCGTAAGGCGGTGAAGTCGAAGGCACCGATGTAGCTGGTGACTTGCTTCATGAAAATCCAGCTATAACTCCAGATAAGTGTGAGCGCAACCAGGCCACTGATTGCCAGTGGGTTGCTCTTTCCTGCGGCAGACATGAGAGATCCAGTGTGTAGTTTTCCTGTGGACACTATACGCCGGTAAAGAAACTTCAGCGACTGCCTGAAAGGCAGTCGCTGAAGAAGGTCAGATTACAGCAGGTCGAAACGGTCGAGGTTCATCACTTTCACCCATGCTGCCACGAAGTCTTTTACAAATTTCTCGTGGGCATCGCTGCTGGCGTAAACTTCTGCCAGTGCACGCAGAACGGAGTTAGAACCAAATACCAGGTCCGCACGGCTGGCGGTGTATTTCACTTCACCCGTTTCACGATCACGGCCTTCGAACAGCTCTTTCGATTCGTCGGTCGCTTTCCACTTGTAGCGCATATCCAGCAAGTTCACAAAGAAGTCATTGCTCAATACGCCCACACGGTCAGTGAAGACACCGTTTTTGCTGCCATCGAAGTTGGCGCCCAGCACACGCATCCCGCCCACCAGCACAGTCATTTCTGGTGCAGTCAGCGTCAGTTGCTGCGCTTTATCGATCAGCAGTGATTCAGTGGTAGCCTCGCCCGACGCAGCGCGATAGTTACGGAAACCATCAGCAACAGGTTTGAGCAGCTCGAACATCTCGATATCCGTCTGATCCTGACGTGCATCTACGCGACCTGGTGTGAACGGAACACTGATGCTGATACCCGCAGCACTCGCCGCTTTTTCGACACCAACAACACCGGCGAGAACAATAATGTCAGCGAGTGAAGCCGTGTGTGAGGATTTATAGATCCCCTCCAGCACCGGCAATGCGCGTGCTGCTGCGGCATTAACCTCCCAGTCGCGCTGCGGAGCTAATGCCAGACGCGCACCGTTGGCACCGCCACGTTTATCCCCACCGCGGAAGGTGGAGGCAGAAGCCCAGGCAACAGAAACCAGCTCGCTCACAGAGAGACCAGACTCAGCAATCGCCGTCTTCAGGTTAAGGATATCTTCCTCGCTCGGGTTGAAGAACGCATGTGGCAGCGGATCTTGCCAGATCAGATCTTCTTTCGGCACTTCCGGTCCGATGTAACGAGATTTCGGCCCCATATCCCTGTGCGTCAGTTTGAACCACGCACGGGCAAAGGCTTCGTTGAACGCTTGCGGATCGTCAAGGAAGCGACGTGAAATCTTCTCAAACTCTGGATCAAAACGCAGCGTCAGGTCAGTGACCAACATCGTCGGCTTACGTTTCTTCGACGGATCGAACGGATCCGGGATAATTTCCGGTGCATCTACGGCTTCAAACTGGATGGCGCCTGCCGGGCTACGAGTCTGTACCCACTCATACTTGAACAGGTTTTCGAAGAAATAGTTGCTCCACTGGGTCGGCGTCTGGGTCCAGACCACTTCCAGACCTGACGTAATGGCATCGGCACCGACACCGGAACCAAAATCACTTTTCCAGCCTAAGCCCTGGTTTTCGATCGGGGCCGCTTCTGGATCAGGACCTACGTGCGTTGCCGGGCCTGCGCCGTGAGTTTTACCTAACGTATGACCACCCGCGATCAGCGCAACGGTTTCTTCGTCGTTCATCCCCATATTGCCAAATGTCGCGCGAATAGCTGCAGCCGCAGAAAGCGGTTCGCCACTGGCATTTGGTCCTTCCGGGTTAACGTAAATCAGCCCCATTTCGGTTGCTGCTAATGGGCGTTTTGCCAGTTCTTCCGGGTTACGGTGGGCAAGCCAGGTTTTTTCATCACCCCAGTTTACGTCGAGATCCGGTTCCCAGACGTCTTCACGACCGGCACCAAAACCGAAGGTACGGAAACCGGAGTTTTCCAGCGCCACGTTACCCGCGAGGATAAACAGGTCGGCCCAGGAGATTTTCTGACCATATTTTTGTTTGATTGGCCACAACAGACGACGCGCTTTATCCAGGCTGACGTTATCCGGCCAGGAGTTGAGCGGTGCAAAACGTTGCTGACCACGACCCGCGCCGCCGCGACCATCGATTGAACGGTAAGTCCCCGCGCCGTGCCAGGCCATACGAATAAACAGACCAGCGTAGCTGCCCCAGTCTGCTGGCCACCACGGTTGAGACTCTGTCAGCAGATCTTTCAGATCTTTTTTCAGGCCGTAGTAATCTAGCTTGCTAAATTCTTTGCGGTAGTCGAAGTCCTCACCCAGTGGGTTAGAACGGTTAGAATGTTGGTTTAACAGGTCAACACGGAGTTGTTTTGGCCACCAGTCATGAGTGGTTGTTCCCGCACCGGCGCTCTGGTCATGACCGCCATGATGGAACGGGCATTTTCCGGCTGCTGTTGTGTTATGGATATCGTCTGACGTGCTCATCAATATACTCCCTCTACAGTGTTACCCTTACGATACACAGCGTTAGAGAGAAGTTATAATTGAATTAATCCACGGATGCGATAGTTGGGATCTTACATATCATTAGTTAAAGAGATGTAGATCAAATTGATCTTAAATAAGCCTTTTTGATTATGTCCGATTACGGACAAATACCTTATAAAAAAGGGTTTTATCCCTGTTTTCTCTCTGTTCTTTTAAGGAATGAAGGAGAAAAAGCGAGTCAATAGTTTTACTTGTCTGCCCCCTCGCTTCGAGGAGGCATTTTGTGCTTTGTTTTAATTTTGTGATCACCGTGTGATTTTTACAGAAACCAAAGCACTTATAAACCAGGTCGAACACCCAGCGTATGGCAAATCGCGTAACTCATTTCAGCGCGGTTAAGCGTATAGAAGTGGAAATCTTTCACCCCTTCACGGCTTAAAATCTTCACCATATCCATCGCAATATTCGCACCCACCAGCTTGCGGGTTTCGGCGTCATCATCCAGACCATCAAACATTTGCGCCATCCACGCCGGAATGCGTACGTTGGTCATGTCAGCAAATTTCTTCGCCTGTTTAAAGTTAGAGACGGGCAAAATGCCAGGAATAATTTCCACATCGATACCCGCCGAAACACAACGATCGCGAAAACGCAGGTAGCTTTCGACATCAAAGAAGAATTGGGTAATCGCGCGATTGGCGCCGGCGTCCACTTTGCGTTTCAGGTTAAGCAAATCCGCCTGGGCGCTTTTTGCTTCCGGGTGAACCTCCGGATACGCCGCCACGGAGATATCGAAATCCGCGACGTCTTTTAATAGCGTCACCAGGTCAGAGGCATACATTTCCGGCTTACCGCTTCCCGGCGGCAGGTCGCCACGCAGCGCCACGATATGGCGAATACCGTTATTCCAGTAGTCGCGGGCGATGGTCCGCAGCTCGTCAGGCGTCGCATCAATGCAGGTGAGATGCGGTGCAGCCTCCAGACCCGTACGGTCTTTAATGCCTTTAATGATGCTGTGCGTACGGTCGCGCTCGCCGGAGTTTGCGCCATAGGTCACTGAAACAAATTTCGGTTTCAGGCTGCTAAGACGATCGATGGAGTTCCACAGGGTCTGCTCCATTTCACTGGTACGCGGCGGGAAAAATTCGAACGAAACATTAATCTGCCCCTGGACTTCGGCCAGGCTCTGATTCAGGGCATCCCGCTGGCTGGCGTGAAAAAAGCTCATACCTTACCTCATCAATCGCTTGTCGTTATATGTTGTGTTGTGAACATCTATCCATTTAGACGTCCAGATGTAAAGATGAAGGAAAAGCCGAGGGGCGTCAACCGAAAAATACCCGATGATGGTGAGGAATAATCAGTGAAGATGAATTTTCTTCATTTGAATGTGGGAGTAGATGGGTTCTCTCGCATTATCGCGCGCGAAGTAATGAATAAACGGATAAGCCATCGGCTTCAAATTTATTTAAATAAGAGTTAATTAATATGCTCGTCAGTGTTAGCTGGACACTTATTTAAATAAAACAAATAGATACCATAATTTGCATTCAATACTGCATGTTTATTATTTGAACTACTTCAAACTATTAACAATTTCTCCAAAATTATGTTGCAGAGCAATTATGCATCCCCCACGATAAGTAGAACGTTCTACTAGAACGTTCTACTTATACAAAAAAAGACTAATTCGCGCAGATTTATGCGCTATTCGGGGGAAATCAGCATGAATCTGATGTCGAGTTTCGTGAAGTCACTTTCTAAATTGTCGATGATTGGTCGCGCCCTAATGCTGCCAATTTCGCTTCTGCCTGCCGCTGGGCTGTTACTGGCGTTCGGAGATAAATTCCATTTGCCGTTGATGATGAATGCAGGCGGCATTATTTTTGATAACTTGCCGATGCTTTTTGCTATCGGTTCCGCCGTAGGGCTGGCTTCTGAATCGGGAATTGCGGCGTTATCCGCAGCCGTTTCCGTTTTTGTCACCAATATCACCATCAGCACCGTACTTAGCATCACGCCAGAAATGGCCGGGCAAGGCGGCAAATACGCGATGGTGGTGGGTATCCCCACATTGCAAATGGGCGTTTTTGGCGGCCTGATATGCGGGATTCTGGCAGCGTGGTGTTACAACCGTTTTCATACCATGCAATTGCCAGAATTCCTTGGTTTTTTCTCTGGAAAACGCTTTGTCGCTATCGCGACGGCTTTTCTCTCCTTCATTCTTGGTCTGTTACTGCCCTATGTCTGGCAACACATTCAGTCAGGAATCGATGCATTATCGGTTATCGTTAATGGTAACAACCAGGCGGCATCGACCTTTATTTTTGGTGTAACTGAACGGGCGCTCATTCCGCTTGGCCTGCACCACATCTGGTATCCGTCGTTTTGGTATTCTTTTGGGGATTACACTACCCATGCCGGGCAAATGATTCACGGCGATCAGACGATTTGGTTCAAGATGTTGGAAGAAGGGGTGAAATCATTTAGCAGCGACAGTTATCATGACGCCGGTAAATTTATGCAAGGCGAATTCCCCCTGATGCTGTTTGCCCTGCCTGCGGCGTGCCTGGCGATGTACCATGAAGCGCACACAAAGAATAAGAAAATTGCCGCCGGTATTCTGTTCTCTGCCGCATTAACCTGTTTCCTGACAGGTATTACAGAACCCGTTGAATTTACCTTTATTTTCGTGGCACCGGTACTGTACGTATTCAACGCGATAATGGCTGGCCTCTCCTATATGGCGATGTATCTGCTCCATGCCCACATTGCAAAATCCTTCTCGGCAGGGCTTATCGATTATATTTCGTTTGGCATCCTGCCATCCTTTAACGGCTACAAAACCAACTTCCTGAGCGCCATTATCGTCGGCGTGCCAATGGCGGTGATCTACTACTTCACCTTCCGCTTTGTTATTCGTCGTTTTGATGTAAAAACGCCTGGTCGCACCGAAACTACGGTTAGCGCTAATGATAAAACCGATGACGAACTGGCAACAGAAATCATCACGCTGCTTGGCGGTCAACAAAACATTAAATCGGTAGGCTCCTGCATCACGCGTTTACGTCTGGAAGTCTCTGATAAAGAAGCGGTGGATCAGGATGGTCTGAATAATATTGGCGCCCGTGGCGTGGTTTTTGTCGGCAATAACGGCATTCAGGTCATTTTTGGCGCGCGAGCGCAATTTATCGCGCAAACCATGTCGACGATGATCGGTAAATAGCCTTAAGATTACTCGATGTCAGAGGTTCTGGTCCCTGACCAGAACCTTCTTGCTATTTAAAGAATCAACGTTGTTCAGGGAGTGAGTTTGAAGAAAGTCAGCATAATTGATGTTGCCAAAAGAGCCGGTGTTTCCGTCTCTACCGTGTCGCTAGTGCTGCGCCAGAAAGGGAAAATCTCAGAGGCGACCATCGGGAAAGTTCATGCTGCTATTGACGAACTGGGCTACGTGCATAATGTTGCCGCCGCCAATTTACGTTCCCACACGTCAAATATTATCGGACTGATTTTACGTGATTTTAGCGATAGCTTTTCCATCAAAGTGATGGCCAGTATTGTTCAGGAACTGGAAGCCAGGGGCTATATGGTATTCCTTGGGCAACCACAGAACGAACATGAACATCTTGAACGTTGTTTACTTTCCTTCAAGCAACAAGGTGTTGCCGGAGTGATTTATCTGGCTTCCGATGCGCATCGTGAAACCCTCCCCACACTAATCCGCCAGTGTTCGCTTCCCCTTGTTGTCGCGTCACAAACGCCTATCAAAGATGAGTGCAACCTGGTGTTGCGTGACAACCAGCAGGCAGCAAGTCTTGCCACACGTTATTTAATTGAGCGCGGCCATCGTTACATTGCCTATCTCGGTGGCAGAGAAAGTGATCTTATTCGTCAGCAGCGACTGGTTGGTTTTCGCCAGACCCTGGCAAAATTTGGCATTGCTGGTCGTGACGAGTTCACGCCAGCCTGTGACGGTGACACCTGGGCTGCCAGCATGGCAACGCGCCAGCTGCTGGAAAATAACAACGCCATTACCGCCCTGCTCTGCCATTCGCCCGACGCTATGATTGGCGGCATCAACGGCATACATCAGGTGGGGCGCACCGTCGGGAAAGACGTCTTTCTGACCCAGCAGGTAGCGCTAATTGGTTTTGAAGATATGCTGCATATCAACCTGACCTCTCCTGTTTTCACCTATGTATCTTCCGCCAGTGAAGAAACCGGACGCCAGGCAGCGACCCTGATGATTCGCAAATTAAAAGACCCGGATTTGCAAACCCAAAGAATTGCGCTTTCCGGGCAACTGGTGGTGCGGGAATCGGCGTAATACAAATGCCGAATGAGATATACGTCGATATCATCATCCGGCAATAAGGTGTAAACCAACTCAATGCGTATGTTTACTTGATATCTTTCACTCGCATACCGTTGAGCTGTTCATCCGTGATGGTATTGCCCGCTTTGAAGTAATCAACCACGGCGTGATAAACGTAATAACCGCCCGTTGTGTTACGCGCTTTCCCTTCGGTAAAGGCGGTGAAACCATCTCCACCATCAGCAAGGAAACTTTGAGTAGCAATAGGGTAAACCGTCGCATCTTCAATCGGTTTGCCATTCAGAGTCAGTGAGATAACCCGCTGACCAACCGGCTTACTGCTGTCGTACTTCATTTCCAGGCCTTTCGATACCTGTAAAACGCCATTACTTAAACTTGCGCCGTGTTCCATCAAACTGCGTAATTGTTTACCCGTGAGATCCATCGTCACCAGTTCGTTGGGGAACGGGAAGGTACTGATGACACCGCCCATCGTAATCGCCCCTGCGGGGATCTCATTGCGAATACCGCCAGAGTTGGTTAAAGCCAATTGGGTGTTTTTACCCGCCGCTACCAGTAAAGCGTCAGCCGCCAGGTTCCCGAGGGATGCCGATTCACCATAGGCACGTTTTAATTCAACCGGCGATTGCGCCACCGTTTGTTGCACCACTTCATCAAGCTTTTTATTCCAGCCGTCAATCACCTGTTTCGTTTGTGGATCGGGCTTCCACTCGTCGGCGTAAATGGTTTTAAGCTCGAAGCTTTTCACCGTAAATTTATGCGGCTTCTCTTTGTAGTCGAGAACCAGTTTACCCACATCAATCCCGCCGCTGTCCGTCGAGAGGATCAGCGTATTGCCGACTTTAATCGGTTCCGGTGTACCCACATGCGCATGTCCGGTGATCAAAATATCCAGCCCTTTCACCTGACTTGCCGTCTGAATATCTTTATCCAACGCGCGACGCACATCCGTGCCTCCCATACTGGACTGGCGGGCCGGAACACCTTCGTGGATCAGGGCGACGGTCAAATCAACCTTGCCTTTGAGTTCATCGATATAACGTTGTAGCCATTTAATTTCATCGCGCGCCTCAATACCCACTCGCGTGGCAGCGGATACCGTGTCATTAAAGGCAAATACACCGTGCAAACCTATAACGCCAATTTTCACGCCGTCTTTTTCGATGATGGTATAGGGCTTATCCCAGAATGATTTACTGCTGTTCTGATAAAAAATATTGCCCTGCACAATAGGGAATTTTGCCTGACTCAACTGTAATAATGTGTTGTCCCAGCCGTGGTCAAATTCATGGTTGCCTATTGTGGCGACATCAAACGGCATGGTATTCATAATATCGATAATAGCTTTGCCTTTGGTCAGGCTGCTGATATAGGGCCCGGTAAAATAGTCACCCGCATCAAAAAACCATGTCGCTTTATTTTTTGCTTTTTCTTGTTTAACCAGCGTAGTGATATTTGCCCAGCCGCCAATATCTCGTTTACCGTCAGCAATCCACGGCACTTTATAAGGCTCTACATGTGCATGGAGATCGTTGGTATAAATGATAGTGACATCTTTGGCGCAAGCCCAGAACGGCAGTGTTAATGCGATACCCGCAGCAAGTATTTTAATTTTCATAAATAGTCCCTTTCAGTGATTTAAAGGATTGCTACATTACGTTCTGAAAGAGTTATTTATGTGAGAGTAATCACATCCACAAGGGAGCGTTGCCGGACAAAATCAACGACCTTGTGAAATCGTTGGTGATATATGTCGACTCTGTTTACGATTAATGCCTGCAAGTCGTTTGGTTGCCGTAATTTAGGACGGTCAACATCGACAGATTACAGCTGGCCTGACTATCGACTGGGTTATGCAGCATTGCACTGCCGGGCATGTGGAAGCTACCCACCGTTGTTTGACGAACAACAATTTCGTGACTGGTTGTCAGTTCACTTATCTACGTGGGCCTCTGAAAAGGGCCATTTCTGCCCGGTATGTTATGGCACAGAGACGATTTGTTATGGTCACAATCCACGAGGTTCGCAACGCATTCAATGCCGTAACTGCAAAAAGGTCTGGACGCCCAAACAATATCAGAAAGAAATAACGTCTCCAGAAATAATCGAAACGGTTGCTCTTCTGGTGCCATTTCAGGGAGCCAGCGGCGGGCAGAAACTGTATGTTTTAATGAGTTTCGATGCTATTCACGGAAATATTCTTCATCTCTCTACTAATTACACGCAGCATCAAGCGGGAGAAAGCCTGCATTACCGATTTAAAGGAAAAGCAGAATCAGAGCTATACGATAGCAATATCGTACACCGCGTTGATATGCGCGAAGCACAATTTCTACGCCGCAGTCAGTTTGATGAAATTCAGTATGGCAGCGCAGCGCTCAAGCGCAATGCCAAAGGCGCTATTCTGCGTCCGGTTATCACTGCACACGGGCATTTCAGAGTACTGAATATTTTATTCCCGACAGTTAAAACTCATGTTATTTCACACGAGTGTTTTTTAAGAGGCGCAATTATTACGGTCTGGGCTGATCTGTTTCGCCTACAGCAAGGTGAAATTTGGTTCATTGAAGAGGAAATAACTGACTGTACCAATAATATGCCCTGGCGTTTTCAGGGAACAACTTATCACGGCTGGTGGAAAAATCAGTGGCAACTCTGGGAGCAGGGAAAAAATCGTAAAATGGTATGTGCATTAACGGGCGGAAAGAGTAGCAAAGCTGAAATGCTCTCTTTGGCAACCAGCAGAGAATTTATCCACTGGCTACATAAACAAGCAGTATTTACTCACAGCACCCCGCTTTCCGCAGGGCGCGTTACGCAAATACTGCTTTCTCTGGCTCAGGATTACAACAACTGCGCCAGACGGTTGATATCCGACTGAATCGCCCCGGCGGTGACATCACGCCCTGCGCCTGGTCCGCGGATCACCAGCGGATTATCGCGATACCAGCGGCTTTCGATGGCAAAGACGTTATCGCACGGCAGCAAAGAAGCCAGTGGATGATCTTCCCGCACCGCTTCCACGCCCACACGCGCTTTGCCATTGGCATCGAAACGCGCCACGTAGCGCAGCACCAGCCCCATTTCGCGGGCCGCTTCCAGCCGTTGCACCATCTGCTCGTTAAGTTCATCGCCATTTTCAAAGAAATGGTCGATGCTGCCGCCTTCGCAATGGGCAGGCACCAGCGACTCCACGCGTACCTGGTCCGGTTCAATGTTGTAACCCGCTTCACGCGCCAGAATCACCAGCTTGCGCATCACGTCTTTGCCAGAGAGATCGTCACGCGGGTCAGGTTCGGTTAAGCCCTGCTGCCAGGCCTGATCCACCAGCTCGGTAAATGGCACGCTACCGTCGAATTGCAGGAACAGCCAGGAGAGCGTGCCGGAGAAGATCCCGCTGATCGACAAAATGGTATCGCCGCTGTCGATCAGATCGCGCACGGTATGGTTGATCGGCAAGCCCGCACCAACGGTGGCGTTGTATAGCCAGTGACGCCCGGTTTTTTCGAAGGCGTCGTGGATCTGGCGATATTTGTTGCTGTCGCTTGCTCCCGCCAGTTTGTTGGCACTGATGACGTGGAAACCGTGGCTGGCGAAATCGAGATATTGATCGGCCAGCTGCTGGCTGGCGGTAACGTCCAGCACCACTAAATCATCATACGGATGGGCGCACATCCACAGGAACAGCGACTCTTCATCCTGCTCGACGGCTTCGTCGTTGAAGAAGGCTAACGCGCGGCTGGCGTCCAGGCCTTCGTAGCTCAACAGGCTGCGGCGGCTGTCCACCACACCTGCCAGCACAAATTCAAAGCCGGTACGTGCCGAGAGCGTACTCTGCTCACGGGCGAACAGTTCCAGCCAGCGGGAACCGATATTGCCCTTGCCGAACAAGACCAGGCCGATGCGTTTTTCTGCGCGGAAGACGGACTGATGCAGGCCCTGAATCAGGCTTTCGGTCGGTCCGGTGCGCAGTACTGCTACCAGGCTGATGCCGTCATCGGACTGCCAGGTAAATTCGACCGGCTGGCCTTTCAGCTGCTGCCAGAAGCGGTGGCAATGCAGCGGGTTACGGGTGACGCCTGCCCCGACCATCGCCACCAGCGCCAGCCCCTGACGCAGGCGCAGTTCACCAGGTAATCCCGCTTCGTCGAGGATTTTCAGTGCACTGTCAGCGACTTCTGAGGTGTAGCAAAATTGCAGCAACTGGCGATCGTTATGCACGCCAACCGCCAGTGGACGCACTTGCGCGCGTTTCAGGATTTGGTCGATCTCTTTATGCGCCAGTTTGAAATCCTGACTGGTAGGCACCTGAAACTCAATTAAACAGACATCATCGTGGCTGGTGACAATACGCGCGCCAGTACCGGAAGCCAGCACGCGTTCAATGCGCGTGGAGCCTTGATCCGGCGTGTAGCTACAGCGCAGTTGCAGGTCGATTTCACTACCGGATACAGGCTGTAAAGTACGGGCATGAAGAACGGGAGCCGCCAGACGCGCCAGTTCGCTGGCTTCATCCAGACGCAGCAACGGCAGCAGGCAGGCATCTTTCACTTTACGCGGGTCGGCACTGTATACCCCGGCGACGTCGCTCCAGATGGTTACGCGAGAAACGCCCGCCAGCGCACCGATTTGTGTCGCGGAATAGTCGGAACCGTTACGCCCCAGCAGCACCGTTTCACCGGCGTTGTTACGGCTGATAAACCCGGTCACCACCAGACGTTTGCCCGGATGTTGTACCAGTAGCTGTTGCAGCAGCGGGTAAGAAAGCCCTTCATCAACCTGCGGCTGCGCGGCGCGTTCAGCGCGTAAAAACTCGCGGGCATCAAGCCAGGCCGCAGGCAGCCCTTGTTGATTAAGCACCGCAGACATCAGGCGCGCCGACCACACTTCCCCGTGGCCCACCACTTCTGCATACACCGCATCGGTGATACCGCTGTCGAGCAACGCCGCCAGGCGTTCCAGATCGCTGACAAAAGCGCTAATGAGGCTATCGGCTTCTTCGGCGGGTAACAAGCCGCTAATCAGATCGCACTGATAGCGACGCAGCGTTTGTTGAACCTGATGCGCAGAGAGACGATCGGTCTGGCTTAGTTTCAACCAGTTAATCAACTGGTTAGTGGTGCTACCGGCGGCGGAAACCACCATCATATCGTCAGGCTGAGAGTACTCCGCCATAATGCCCGCGACACGCAAATAACACTTCACATCAGCCAGACTACTGCCACCAAATTTATGCAGTTGACGACCTTTCGCCCCTGCCTGCGCAATCACACTCATTTTTACCCCTTGTTTGCAGCCCGGAAGCCATTTTCCAGGTCGGCAATTAAATCTTCGCCATCTTCAATACCGGTGGAGATACGCAGCAGCGTCTCGGAGATCCCGGCGGCAGCACGCGCTTCTGGCGCCATGCCTGCATGTGTCATGGTTGCGGCGTGAGAGATTAAACTTTCCACTCCCCCTAATGATTCCGCCAGCGTAAACAACGACAGCCCGCCCAGGAAACGACGCAGCGTCTGCTCATCGCCATCCAGTTCAAAACTCAACATTGCGCCAAAGCCTTTTTGCTGGCGCGCGGCAATTTCATGCCCCTGATTTTCCGGCAGCGACGGGTGATACAGTTTTTTCACCAACGGCTGGGTTTGCAGATATTTCACAATCGCCTGCGCGTTGCGCTGGGCCAGCTCCATACGCGGCACCAGCGTTCGCAACCCGCGCAGTAGCAGATAGCTGTCAAACGCGCCGCCCGTCACGCCAATATTGTTTGCCCACCAGGCCAGTTCGGTGACAACGTCCGGGTCTTTAGCAATCACCACGCCAGCCACCACATCTGAGTGACCGTTCAGATATTTCGTACATGAATGCAACACCAGATCGGCACCCAATGCCAGCGGATTTTGCAATGCCGGGCTTAAGAAGGTGTTATCCACCACGCTCACCGCCCCGACTTCCCTTGCCAGATGGCAGATTTTCGCAATATCCACGACGCGTAACAATGGATTACTTGGGCTTTCTACCAGCACCAGTTTAGGTTTTTCTGCCAGTGCCGCCCGCAATGCCTGCTCATCGCCTTGATCAACAAACAACACGCGATAGCAACCGCGTTTCGCCAGGCTGTCGAACAGGCGATAGCTGCCGCCGTAGCAGTCGTGCGGCGCAACCAGCAGATCGCCGGGTTTCAAAAAGACGGTAGTCACCAGGTGGATCGCGGACATGCCAGTATTAGTAAGCACCGCGCCAGCACCACCTTCCAGTTCTGCCAGCGCCCGCTGAACCACATCGCGCGTTGGGTTGCCGCGACGCGAGTAATCATGCGCGCGCGGTTCGTTAAATCCGGTAAAGTTATAGGTGCTGGAAAGATGGATCGGTGGGACAACGCAACCATACTGTTCGTCGTCATTTAACCCGCTACGCACTGCGATGGTGGCCTGTTTACGCGTCATGTGATGAAGTTCCCTGGGCTTTGTCGGTGAAATGTCAGCCACCAGAGTAAACATTGTGTTAATGGACGTCAATACATCTGGACATCTAAACTTCTTTGCGTATAGATTGAGCAATTCCCCAATAACCGTTAAAATTACATGCATTATCACGCCGACAGGTGCATTACACGATGTCACGGTAGCGCCTGTACGGTAAACTATGCGGGTTTATGGCCATTACCCACATTAATTGTGTGGTCTGGTTTCAATTTATTGACGAAGAGGATTAAGTATCTCATGGCTGAATGGAGCGGCGAATATATCAGCCCATACGCTGAGCACGGCAAGAAGAGTGAACAAGTCAAAAAGATTACGGTTTCCATTCCTCTTAAGGTGTTAAAAATCCTCACCGATGAACGCACGCGTCGTCAGGTGAACAACCTGCGTCACGCTACCAACAGCGAACTGCTGTGCGAAGCGTTTCTGCATGCCTTTACCGGGCAACCTCTGCCGGATGATGCCGACCTGCGTAAAGAGCGCAGCGACGAAATTCCGGAAGCGGCAAAAGAGATCATGCGTGAGATGGGGATTAACCCGGAGACGTGGGAATACTAATGCGGAAAAGAGCGGCGCGGAGTGGAATCGCCTGATGCGCTACGCTTATCAGGCCTACGTCATATTGCAATTTATTGAATTTGCACGAACTTGTAGGCCAGATAAGGCGTTCACGCCGCATCCGGCATAAACAACGAGCACGTTGTCTGCGACCCACCGCTTTTTATACATGGACGTTTAACTATGAAAAACAGGCTGCTGATCCTCAGCCTGCTGGTTTCTGTACCTGCCTTTGCCTGGCAACCACAAACCGGCGACATCATCTTTCAGATCTCTCGCTCATCGCAAAGTAAAGCGATCCAACTGGCAACTCATTCCGATTACAGCCACACCGGTATGCTGGTGATACGCAACAAAAAGCATCGGTGATGAAAGTAAGCGAGTGGGCCAATCACATCGTGGCTGGCCCTAAAACTTAGCTTTTTTGGGTCTGAAGCTCTGGTTGATACGTCTCAGCATCATTTTGACGTTGTTTTTCCATAGCGATCGCACCAAAGTGCGTTAACGTACAGAAAATGATGCAACAGATAACACCAGCAAGCAGAAGATAAAAACCACCATCCCAACCAACCTCATCGACCATAATACCAAACAGGCTTGTACCAAGCGTCGCTCCAAGAATATAGCTCATGAAACCACGCAAACCGACAGCGGAGCCCACGGCAAAACTGGGAACAATTTCCATGGTCTGAACAGAGGCCAGGAACTGCGGAACATAGATAAGGCAGCCCACGCAAGCAGCGAAAATAGTAATAGAGAGTAGAGAATCGCTTTTCCAGTAGCCCAACAGGCAGAAGAAAATCAATACCATACTGATAATCGCTGGCGGCATACGGCGACCATGAAATAATTTATCACTCAACCAGCCAGCAAATAATGTCGTTGGAATAGCCGCCCATTCGAAGATTAAAAATGCCGTACTCATTTCGGTCTTCGTAAAATGCTTCACGCTTAACAGATAAATAGGTAACCAGCTGATAATTCCGAAACGCACCATATAGACAAAAACATCAACGAAAGAGACAAACCAGGCATTCTTATTTTTAAGCACATAGGTACAAAAAATTTGCCAGGCAGTCATATCTTCCGGCGCACGATCATCTTTTGCTTTAATGCTGACGTCGTCCGGAACGATTTCGTTTAATGGCGGCAAACCTTCACTTACCGGTGAACCTTTACCTGACATCAGTACCACGATAGCAATGACAACAGAGACAATCGCTGGAATAACATATGTTGCTATTTTCCAGTGTTCAGTCCCCAGCACAGCAAATGCACCGCCAACAATCGGAGCAACAATACCGCCACCCACGTTGTGCGAAATATTCCAGACCGCACCGACGATGCCCCGTTCTTTACGAGGAAACCAGTTAGCGATCGTAATAAATGACGGGCCAACACCCATTCCCTGAAAGAAACCATTCAGAATGACAAGTCCTGCAAACATCCAGAATGCGAAACTAAAACCAAGTGCCACGTTAACGAGAGCACAAAGTATTAAACCCACTGCCATATATACTTTGGGATTAGCTTTATCCGCCAGACTGCTCATTATCCCTTTACTAATACCGTAGGCGATCAGCATACAACTGCTTAACAGCCCTATTTGCGTCGCAGAAAGATTAAGCTCTTGTTTTAAATACGGTGTAGAGAGAACAAAGTTATTCCTGACAATGTAATACGAAAGATAACCGATAAATACGCTGAATAACGCCTGCATACGGTAACGATTATAGGTACTTTTCACTTCACTTTCAGGAACCTTATGTGTTGCCACTTTAGGTTTCAATAAAGAAAGCATATATCACCTTCCAGTTCATAGTGTTGTTTAATCAAATAATAATATTCATAGCAATGCTCATTACTACTCTCTGAAGAGTATTTAAAAAGCCTTTGCTTAGTGAGTTTTGAAGATAGTGAAGCAAGAGAGTTTAAGTTACAATACAGGGCAAATGAGTCAAAACTGACTCAAAAAAACAAATCCCATGCTCCATTTCTTTCCCATATTTGATTTTGGAAAATGCAACATGGCTATTATTTAAACCTTAACGTGTTACAACAGGCCCAATTTAAAAAAAATTAGTTTTATTAAAATTTTCATTTTTTGAGTTCAATCACATATTTTGCCTCTATAATCGGGATCATTGAAGATACTTGTTCTTGTTATGCCTGAGAACCATGCTGCACAACATGAAAACCTTCATCACCGCACAACAAAAAACAGAGTCTGAACACCTTCAGGATACCCGTCGTAACACGCGGATTTGTAATCGAATTAAAGCCTTTTTTATGGTTTCTGAAGACTGGAACTCCGTCATGATTACTGAGGCGCTAAGTCTGCATCAGGCCACCGCAGATGACCCTATTCACGATAGTGCTTGTTATTACCATCCTCAACGGGTAAAAAAATGGGCTGAAGCCGCCAATAACAAATTTCATTTTTTACTGCTATACAGTCAGAACCTGAATCTGAGAGCGAAAATGTGGAAATTAATTAATGAGCATTTCCGTAACAGTCACTTGCGGATATAGTAATGCTGGTTGCTTGCCAAATTAATGATAATTTACAAATACAAAAACACATGGCTTGAAGTTCGTTGCTTATGTTAACTAATGGATAACAACATGGATTACAGCCCAGGAATTTATCTCTTATTAATGGGATTTTTGACATGATTCGCATTATACAAAGAGCGCTAATCTGTTGGATTTTATATATCAGCGTTGCCTCAGCGCATGAATTAGTGATTGCTACAACGCTTTCTTCGGAAGCGACAGAGCACATTATCAGTCAATGGCAAAAGCAACCACAGGCAACCAAAATCCGTACGCTCAACCGAACCAGTGCATCTATTGAGCGCCTGCTGGAAAATCCATTGGGTGAAAATATTGATCTGGTACTGAGTTCATCCCCTATGTTGCTACAGCGGTTACAAAGTAAAAATCTGCTCCAGCCATTTAATAATCAAATAGAAACAAGTAGAAAGTTAGTACCGGAATCCATTCGTTCAACCACCGTTGCTGTTGCCATATCGGGCTACGGCATTCTTATCAATGTGGCGCATCTGGAAGACAAAAAAGAGCCTGTGCCAACGTCATGGCAGGAATTAAGTAAGTCGCGTTATCAAGGAACGCTATTAATGAGCAGTCCTTCTCGTTCAGATACTACTCATCTGATGATTGAAGATCTTCTGCAACAACAAGGATGGAGTAGCGGTTGGAGTACACTACTGAAAATAGGCGGTAATCTCGCCACCATTTCATCACGTAGCTTCGGCGTAGCAAATAAGATCAGCACAGGATTGGGGGACGCTGGTCCGGTAATCGACAATTACGCTAACGTACTGCTTAATAATTCAACTTTACGTTTCAGCTATTTCCCCAACTCGCGCGCAGCGCCTATGTTTATTGCCATTACAGAAGGCAGTAATCATCCACAAGAGGCAGGACGTTTTATTGATTTTTTGTTGAATCCGGAAGGCCAGCAAGCACTGAGCGATTCTGATTCAGGGAAGTATCCGGTATATTCTCTGCCCTCCGGCACTCCACTCGCTGACCAACAAATGCGGTTATTTGCATCTCCTTCGCTTGATTACCCGTTGATAATGCAACGCCAAAAGCTCGTGCAATTGTTATTTGATTATGCGATTACTTTTCGCCTTACCGAGCTTCAGAAAAGTTGGAAAGCATTATATGCCGCAGAACATCGGCTTAAGCGGACATTGCCAGAGGTGCGCGCACTATTAACCGCGGTTCCCATTACCCCGCAACAGTCTGTTAATCCTACATATCTACAGCAATTCGAGCTGCAATCAGGTTTTCGTGAAGCCCAGATTATGGCATGGCAGCAGTTTTTCCTGCAGCAGCAGCAATTAGTGAATTCACAACTTGAGTCATTAAAGTGAAACAACTACATACTATCGGGACGAGCTTGCGTCTCGCCTTTGTTTTTAGTGCCGTTCTTACGCTATTCGTTAGTGTAGTTAGCCTTTATTCCTGGCATGAACAAAATTCCCAGGTTCGCTACGCACTTGACGATTATTTCCCACGAATTCAGGCGTCATTTCTTTTTGAAGAAAACCTTACGGCATTGGTAAATGAATTCAATGAGCTACAACAGACAACCAACACCGATAGCCGCCTTCAGGTAAGAGAGCAAATTGAACAACGGCTACAAAAAATTCAGTCAATTAATCCCCATCTTGATTCAGTACATCAAAGTGCGCTTAACCAACAGGTCGCCAGTAGTCGCAAATTGCTTGGCAATCTCGATAAGGCATTGAATGAACACAATAAGGAAAACGGAAAACTCGACGTTATATCGTCAAGAGTCAACTGGTTGCATGACGATTTCAATAATGAACTCAACTCCCTGACTCAGGATTTAAGTTGGCAACAATCATCATTGCTTAATCAACTCAGCCAACGGAAAGATCTTCACGAAAACCAGGGGTTGCAAAATGCACTGCAATCTATTCAAAACGAGTTACAGCTCGTTTTCGAACTCTCACATATAGAAACTGAAATCGTCAGTACCTTAAAGGAGATGCTTAACACGCATAACAATGATACTGAGTCGTTAAGACAACATATTCAATACCTGGATTTTTTGAAGCATAGCATTGACGAAAATGTGCGGTCGTTAGCTTCTTATTCCAGCACTATTACATTACACCAGACAGTTTATTCCCTGTGGGAACTGGGTACACAGCAAAATTATCTACCCGGAACTCTGGCCGCCTGGCAGCAGGCTCAACAGACCCTTATGAATACCATCAGGGATAAAGAGCGTGTTTTTACGCAAATACGCGGCCAATTAGAAACGCAACTGGGTAATAGCCATCAACAGCTACAAACTTTCAATCTGCGATTAGAAAAAATAATGCAAATCAGTGGACTACTGATTTTTGCCGCTATGGTGACGGCCTTACTGTTCGTTATTCTGGTGAATTATTTCTACATTCGACCAAGGATGATCCGCCGTTTTCGCTTACTGAATGATGCCGTCGTCAAATTAAGTAACGGTGAACTCGATGCAGATATTCCAGTCTCCGGCAATGATGAGCTTGGTAGAATTGCCAACCTACTCCGCCAGACGATAGAGCAAATTAATCAGCAGCAACGTCAACTGGGGCAGGAAATCTGTGATCGAATCGCGACAGAAAAAAATCTGCGAACCGCACAAAGTGAATTGATCCAAACCGCCAAACTGGCCGTAGTTGGGCAGACAATGACAACACTGGCACATGAAATCAATCAACCGCTTAATGCATTATCTATGTACCTGTTCAGCGCCAATCGCGCTATAGAGCAACAAGACGCTGGTTTGGCGAAAAACTATATCGTTACGATGCGATCGCTGGTTGAGCGTATGGATAATATCGTTAAACGACTGCGAAACTTCGCCCGCCGACGCGATAGTGAACTCGTAGGGGGAGCAATTAATTTACAGCAGGTAATTTATTCATCCTGGGAGCTTCTGGCATTAAAACATCGACCACTGAAAGCATCTCTTCACTACCCGGATAATTTTCCTGCCGTTTATGGCGACGATGTTTTGATTCAACAAGTTTTAGTTAATTTATTTACGAATGCCCTGGAAGCCAGTCAGGAAAAACCGCCCACAATAACCATTAACTTTGAAGAAGAAGACACCACGTTAACGCTCTATATTGCTGATAATGGAAAAGGCTGGCCAGTGCTTCTGGCTGATCGACTATTAACACCGTTTACGACTGACAAAGCTGTAGGTTTAGGTATTGGTCTTTCGATTAGTCATTCTATTATGCGTCAGTGCCAGGGAGAGCTATATATTGCGTCTACCCTCGACCGCCATGCGTTGGTTATTCTATGTTTCAGGAAACTTTAAGCATGACAGATACAACTCCAACAATACTGCTCATTGATGACGACAATGATGTTCTGCAAGCCTACAGTTCTCTCTTACAGCAAGAGGGCTATGCAGTATGTACCTGTAGCAACCCTTCAGAAGCGCTGCAATTGCTGCAAGATACCTGGGAAGGAATCGTGGTATGCGACGTTTGCATGCCGGATATTTCAGGCATTATGCTGCTGGAAAAAATAATGCTGATTGATCCTAATCTTCCCATTCTGATGATCACCGGCCACGGCGATGTCCCAATGGCCGTTGAAGCGGTAAAAAAAGGCGCGTGGGATTTCCTGCAAAAACCGATTAATCCGGAACAATTTTTATCGCTTATCGAGAAAGCGCTGGCAGAGCGTGAAGATTATCTGGAACAAAAAAAATGGCGACGAGCGCAATTTAATCGGCACTTAATTGGTAACAGTGGCTGGGTTCGTCAGACGCGTCAGCAGCTTGAAACTCTGGCAGAAACCGATCTTCCCGTCTGTTTTTACGGCGAACCTGGAACCGGCAGAACATTAGCCGCCCATTATCTTCACCAATTTAGTTCTCGCAAGGAAAGGCCTTTAATTGAACGCACACTCAGCGCTAATAGTCAGCAACCGCTGGAAGAATGGGTGGAAGAAGCAAAAGGTGGCACGCTGTTATTAAAAGAACTTGAATATTTAACGCAAGAAAATCAGCGTCTCTTGATTCAACTCCAGGAACGCCCACAGGATCGATCGTTTCGTCTGATTGTTGTTAATCAAAGCCCTCTGGCTGCACTTGCCGCCACACAAAAAATTATTCCCGCATTGTATTTTCTTTTTTCACTTAGCCACATCGAATGCCCACCGCTAAGTCAACGCCCGGGGGATATTGAGCCTATTTTTCACCATTATCTGACTCTCACCTGTAAACGATTAAATCGCCAACAACCGCTGCTGGGGAAAACGTTTTATAAGCGACTGATGGCGCGAACCTGGCCCGGTAATATCATTGAATTAATAAATGCAGCAGAATTGGTGGCTGTGGGTGTTTTAATGCTGGACGATTCAGTCAGTTTGCAGATGATGGATGCAGATCCAACACCACTTGATGAACGTGTAGAAAGCTATGAAAGACAAATAATTATTGATGCACTCAACTTCTTCCAGGGACGTATCAACGACGTTGCCGATTACTTTCAGATCCCCAGAAAAAAGCTGTATTTGCGCATGAAAAAATACGGTATTGATAAAATGGATTTTCGCGATGTAAAGGAAAGATAAAGATCCAATACGTTATCCTGCTAATGAAAGTTTTCAGGCACAAAAAAAGCGCCGTTCGGCGCTTTTTTCGGAAATCCGGTCTTATTTGCTGCCCGGGATGTTGAAACGCTTGTTGAAGCGGTCAACACGGCCACCGGTAGCAACATCACGCTGTTTGCCAGTGAAGAACGGGTGGCACTTGCTGCACACGTCGAGGTTCAGGTCATGACCAACGGTGGAGCGGATTTTCATTACGTTACCGCAAGAGCAGCTAGCAGTAATTTCTTCGTATTTCGGGTGAATATCTTTTTTCATG
Source organism: Escherichia sp. E4702 (assembly GCF_963883545.1). Classification (NCBI taxonomy): domain Bacteria; kingdom Pseudomonadati; phylum Pseudomonadota; class Gammaproteobacteria; order Enterobacterales; family Enterobacteriaceae; genus Escherichia; species Escherichia sp. E4702. Next base: position 54,150 of record NZ_CAWORF010000023.1, read on the forward strand.
GGAAAACCTCGGTTTAAGGCCGCGTCGCTCTTCCAGCCCTAACGCCAGACACCACGCGATGTTTAAAGTATAGTTTCAATACGATCATTTCGTATCAAAGGCGCCGAATCATACAGAAATTAACCAGCGTATGCAAACTGATCCGCACTCCTCTACCGCAATGTGTATACTGTTCCACCGAATTTCAAGTCAGGATGATGCTATGCCCGTTGCCCACGTTGCCTTGCCCGTTCCGCTTCCCCGCACCTTTGACTATCTCCTGCCAGAAGGCATGACGGTTAAAGCCGGGTGTCGCGTGCGCGTGCCGTTTGGCAAACAGCAGGAGCGCATCGGGATTGTCGTGTCAGTTAGCGACGTCAGCGAGTTGCCGCTCAACGAACTGAAAACCGTAGTAGAAGTGCTGGACAGTGAACCCGTTTATTCCAGTTCCGTTTGGCGCTTACTGCTTTGGGCGGCGGATTACTATCATCATCCAATTGGCGATGTATTGTTTCATGCCTTGCCTATTTTACTGCGCCAGGGGCGGCCTGCAGCGAACGCGCCCATGTGGTACTGGTTTGCTACCGAACAAGGCCAGGCGGTGGATATCAACAGCCTGAAACGTTCGCCTAAGCAACAACAGGCGCTGGCGGCGTTGCGACAAGGGAAAATCTGGCGTGACCAGGTAGCGGAACTTGAATTTAACGATGCCGCACTACAGGCGCTGCGCAAAAAAGGTCTTTGCGAGCTGGCAAGCGAAACGCCGGAATTTAGCGACTGGCGAACGAACTATGCTGTTACTGGCGAACGTCTACGGCTGAATACCGAACAAGCCACCGCCGTTGGCGCAATTCATAGCGCGGCGGATACTTTTTCTGCCTGGCTGCTGGCGGGCGTTACCGGCTCCGGGAAAACGGAAGTTTATCTAAGCGTACTGGAAAACGTGCTCGCTCAGGGCAAGCAGGCGCTGGTGATGGTGCCGGAAATCGGCCTGACACCCCAAACGATCGCCCGTTTTCGTGAACGGTTTAATGCGCCAGTGGAAGTTCTGCATTCCGGCCTGAATGACAGTGAGCGCCTTTCGGCCTGGCTGAAAGCGAAAAATGGCGAGGCGGCGATTGTAATTGGCACCCGTTCCGCACTGTTTACACCGTTTAAAAATCTCGGTGTGATTGTTATCGATGAAGAGCACGACAGTTCCTACAAGCAGCAGGAAGGCTGGCGCTATCATGCCCGCGACCTGGCGGTATATCGCGCGCACAGCGAGCAAATACCGATAATTCTCGGCTCGGCAACACCCGCACTGGAAACGCTATGCAACGTGCAGCAGAAAAAATACCGCCTGCTGCGCCTGACACGTCGGGCGGGTAATGCGCGTCCGGCAATTCAACATGTACTGGATTTAAAAGGTCAGAAGGTGCAGGCGGGGCTGGCTCCGGCGTTAATCACCCGTATGCGCCAGCATTTGCAGGCCGATAACCAGGTCATTCTCTTTCTTAACCGCCGTGGTTTTGCGCCTGCACTGCTGTGCCACGACTGCGGCTGGATTGCCGAATGTCCACGTTGCGATCACTACTACACGTTGCATCAGGCGCAGCAGCATTTGCGCTGCCATCATTGCGACAGTCAGCGTCCAGTACCGCGCCAGTGTCCGTCCTGCGGCTCTACCCATCTGGTGCCGGTGGGTCTGGGAACAGAACAACTTGAACAGACGTTAGCGCCGCTTTTCCCTGGTGTAGCCATTTCACGTATCGACCGCGATACCACCAGCCGTAAAGGCGCGCTGGAGCAGCAACTGGCAGAAGTGCATCGCGGCGGCGCGCGAATTTTGATTGGCACGCAAATGCTGGCGAAAGGTCACCATTTCCCGGATGTAACGCTGGTTGCATTACTGGACGTGGACGGCGCGCTGTTTTCTGCCGATTTTCGCTCGGCGGAGCGTTTTGCCCAGCTATACACCCAGGTGGCAGGCCGTGCCGGACGCGCAGGTAAACAAGGCGAAGTGGTGCTGCAAACGCACCATCCGGAACATCCTCTCTTACAAACCTTGCTGTATAAAGGTTATGACGCTTTTGCGGAACAGGCGTTGGCCGAGCGGCGAATGATGCAACTGCCGCCGTGGACCAGCCATGTGATTGTGCGCGCGGAAGATCATAACAATCAGCACGCGCCGCTGTTCCTGCAACAGTTGCGAAATCTCATCCTCTCCAGTCCGCTGGCGGATGACAAACTGTGGGTTCTCGGCCCGGTTCCGGCACTGGCACCCAAACGTGGCGGTCGCTGGCGCTGGCAGATCCTGCTACAACACCCTTCCCGCGTGCGTTTACAGCACATCATTAACGGTACGCTGGCGCTTATTAATACCATACCGGATTCACGAAAAGTGAAATGGGTGCTGGATGTCGATCCTATTGAGGGTTAAACCGCTAACGATGCGAGGCGGATCGAAAAATTAAATATTCATCACACTTTTCATGAAAATTCTGTAACCGTTTTCACGCGCTATCTGCTAAAAATGTTGCCGATATGAAGTAAACACGGATGTAGTACGCCTGACGTGCCAGGCGAGGAGTGAGTGTGAAAGTGAAGAAGCAGGAAACTGCCGCAACCATGAAAGACGTTGCCCTGAAGGCAAAAGTCTCTACAGCGACCGTCTCCCGAGCATTAATGAATCCAGATAAAGTCTCCCAGGCCACCCGTAATCTGGTTGAAAAAGCGGCCCGGGAAGTGGGTTATTTTCCGCAGCCACTGGGGCGTAACGCTAAGCGTAATGAATCCCGAACGATTCTGGTGATTGTCCCGGATATCTGCGACCCCTTCTTTAGCGAAATTATTCGCGGTATCGAAGTCACGGCGGCAAGTCATGGATATCTGGTACTGATTGGCGACTGCGCACACCAAAATCAGCAGGAAAAGACCTTTATCGACTTGATCATCACCAAACAAATTGATGGCATGTTGCTGCTGGGTTCAAGGCTGCCGTTTGATGCAAGCATAGAGGAACAACGTAATCTGCCGCCGATGGTGATGGCGAACGAATTCGCACCAGAGCTGGAACTGCCTACGGTTCATATCGACAACCTGACCGCTGCCTTTGATGCCGTAAATTATCTGTATGAACAAGGGCATAAACTGATTGGCTGTATTGCCGGCCCCGAAGAGATGCCATTGTGTCACTACCGTCTACAAGGCTACGTTCAGGCACTGCGTCGCTGCGGCATTATGGTTGAGCCGCAATATATCGCCCGGGGCGACTTCACCTTCGAAGCCGGAAGTAAAGCCATGCAACAGCTGCTCGACCTTCCGCAACCGCCAACTGCCGTCTTCTGTCATAGCGATGTAATGGCGCTCGGCGCACTTTCTCAGGTGAAACGCCAGGGGCTGAAAGTCCCTGACGACCTTTCCATAATCGGTTTTGACAACATCGACCTGACGCAATTTTGCGATCCGCCGCTGACAACCATTGCACAGCCGCGCTACGAAATTGGTCGGGAAGCTATGCTGTTACTGCTTGATCAAATGCAGGGGCAAACGGTCGGAAGCGGCTCACGTTTAATGGACTGCGAGCTTATTATCCGGGGATCGACGCGCACGTTATCTTAAAGTAAACCTTTAAGGCTTCCGTGACTGGTCAAAGGCCCGCCGCTTAAGTAACATGGCGGGCTGACGAACGAATAAATACAGCGAAACGATAGTGGCACAACGAGATTATGTACGCCGCAGCCAACCGGCACCTTCGCGGCGAAAAAAGAGCACCTCACGGAAAAAGCAACGAAATATGCCTGCGGTTTCTCCCGCAATGGTCGCTATTGCTGCAGCCGTTCTTGTGACCTTTATCGGGGGTCTGTACTTCATTACGCACCACAAGAAAGAAGAGTCTGAGACGCTGCAAAGCCAGAAAGTGACCGGAAACGGACTACCTCCGAAACCGGAAGAACGTTGGCGCTACATTAAAGAGCTGGAAAGTCGCCAGCCGGGCGTGCGTGCGCCAACAGAACCGTCTGCTGGCGGCGAAGTGAAAACGCCGGATCAGCTGACTCCGGAGCAGCGCCAGCTTCTTGAACAAATGCAGGCTGATATGCGTCAGCAACCAACGCAGCTTGCCGAAGTCCCGTGGAATGAGCAGACGCCGGAACAGCGCCAGCAAACGCTGCAACGCCAGCGTCAGGCGCAGCAGTTAGCGGAACAGCAACGTCTGGCTCAGCAGTCGCGTACGACCGAGCAAAGCTGGCAGCAACAGACACGTACGTCGCAAGCCGCGCCGGTACAGGCGCAACCGCGCCAGTCTAAACCGGCTTCTACCCAGCAACCGTACCAGGATCTGCTGCAAACGCCTGCGCATACAACCTCGCAGCCGAAGCCACAGCAGGCCGCACCAGTAGCACGCGCGGCTGAAGCGCCGAAACCAACAGCGGAGAAGAAAGATGAACGTCGCTGGATGGTTCAGTGCGGTTCATTTAAAGGTGCTGAACAGGCTGAGACTGTACGTGCGCAGTTGGCTTTCGAAGGCTTTGACTCGAAAATTACCACCAACAATGGCTGGAATCGTGTGGTCATCGGGCCGGTGAAAGGCAAAGAGAACGCTGACAACACCCTCAATCGTTTGAAGATGGCAGGCCATACAAACTGCATTCGGCTCGCCACCGGGGGTTGAAACCCTCAAAATCTCCCCCATCTATACTTGCATTATGCCCCGCACAATTGTGCGGGGCTTGAATTCTGTATTCCTAACCAAGGGGTCTGCTCGTGACAACTATAGTAAGCGTACGCCGTAATGGCCACGTAGTAATCGCCGGTGATGGTCAGGCCACACTGGGTAACACCGTAATGAAAGGCAACGTTAAAAAAGTTCGCCGCCTGTATAACGATAAAGTGATCGCAGGCTTTGCCGGCGGCACGGCGGATGCCTTCACGTTGTTCGAACTGTTTGAACGTAAACTGGAAATGCATCAGGGCCATCTGGTTAAAGCGGCAGTTGAGCTGGCAAAAGACTGGCGTACCGATCGCATGTTGCGCAAACTTGAAGCATTGTTGGCGGTCGCGGACGAAACTGCATCGCTGATCATCACCGGTAACGGTGACGTGGTACAGCCAGAAAACGATCTTATTGCTATCGGCTCAGGCGGCCCTTACGCCCAGGCTGCGGCACGCGCTCTGTTAGAAAACACAGAACTTAGCGCCCGTGAAATTGCTGAAAAGGCGTTGGATATTGCAGGCGATATTTGCATCTATACCAACCATTTCCATACCATCGAAGAATTAAGCTACAAAGCGTAAGGATCTCCCATGTCTGAAATGACCCCACGCGAAATCGTCAGCGAACTTGATAAGCACATTATCGGCCAGGATAACGCTAAGCGTTCCGTGGCGATTGCACTGCGTAACCGCTGGCGCCGCATGCAGCTCAACGAAGAGTTGCGCCATGAAGTGACCCCGAAAAACATTCTGATGATCGGCCCGACCGGCGTCGGTAAAACTGAAATCGCCCGTCGTCTGGCTAAGCTGGCGAATGCGCCGTTCATCAAAGTTGAAGCAACCAAATTCACCGAAGTCGGTTATGTAGGTAAAGAAGTCGATTCTATTATCCGCGACCTGACCGATGCCGCAGTGAAAATGGTGCGTGTACAAGCTATCGAGAAAAACCGTTATCGCGCTGAAGAACTGGCAGAAGAACGTATTCTCGACGTGCTGATCCCACCGGCTAAAAACAACTGGGGACAGACCGAGCAGCAGCAGGAACCTTCCGCTGCCCGTCAGGCATTCCGCAAAAAACTGCGTGAAGGCCAACTCGATGACAAAGAAATCGAGATCGATCTTGCCGCAGCACCGATGGGCGTTGAAATTATGGCGCCTCCGGGAATGGAAGAGATGACCAGTCAGCTGCAGTCTATGTTCCAGAACCTGGGCGGTCAGAAGCAAAAAGCGCGTAAGCTGAAAATCAAAGACGCCATGAAGCTGCTGATTGAAGAAGAAGCGGCGAAACTGGTCAATCCGGAAGAATTGAAGCAAGACGCTATCGACGCCGTAGAACAGCACGGGATCGTGTTCATCGACGAAATCGACAAGATCTGTAAGCGCGGCGAATCCTCCGGCCCGGACGTTTCTCGTGAAGGCGTTCAGCGTGACCTGCTGCCGCTGGTAGAAGGTTGCACCGTTTCCACCAAACACGGGATGGTCAAAACTGACCACATTCTGTTCATCGCTTCTGGCGCATTCCAGGTTGCGAAACCGTCTGACCTGATCCCAGAACTGCAAGGTCGTCTGCCGATCCGCGTTGAGCTGCAGGCCCTGACCACCAGCGACTTTGAGCGTATTCTGACCGAGCCGAATGCCTCTATCACCGTGCAGTACAAAGCACTGATGGCGACCGAAGGCGTGAATATTGAGTTCACCGACTCCGGTATCAAACGCATTGCAGAAGCGGCATGGCAGGTAAACGAATCTACCGAAAACATCGGTGCGCGTCGTTTACATACCGTTCTGGAGCGTTTGATGGAAGAGATTTCCTACGACGCCAGCGATTTAAGCGGTCAAACCATCACTATTGACGCAGATTATGTGAGCAAACATCTGGATGCGTTGGTGGCAGATGAAGATCTGAGCCGTTTTATCCTATAATCGCGTTCAATCATTTTCATCATTGTTTGATGGGGCTGAAAGGCCCCATTTTTATTGGCGCGTATTATGACTGAACAACAAATTAGCCGAACTCAGGCGTGGCTGGAAAGTTTACGACCTAAAACCCTCCCCCTCGCCTTTGCTGCAATTATCGTCGGGACGGCGCTGGCATGGTGGCAAGGTCACTTCGATCCGCTGGTCGCTCTGCTGGCACTCATTACCGCCGGGCTATTACAGATCCTCTCTAACCTCGCCAATGACTACGGTGATGCTGTCAAAGGTAGTGACAAACCTGATCGTATTGGACCGCTGCGCGGCATGCAAAAAGGGGTCATTACCCAGCAAGAGATGAAACGGGCGCTCATTATTACCGTCGTGCTCATTTGCCTCTCTGGACTGGCGCTGGTCGCGGTGGCGTGTCATAACCTGGCTGATTTTGTCGGCTTCCTGATTCTTGGTGGGTTATCAATTATCGCCGCTATCACCTATACCGTGGGCAATCGTCCTTATGGTTATATCGGCCTGGGTGATATTTCCGTACTGGTGTTCTTTGGCTGGTTGAGTGTGATGGGCAGCTGGTATTTGCAGGCGCATACGCTGATTCCGGCGCTGATCCTTCCGGCAACGGCCTGTGGTCTGCTGGCAACGGCGGTGCTCAACATTAACAATCTGCGCGATATCAATAGCGACCGCGAGAATGGCAAAAACACACTGGTAGTGCGCTTAGGTGAAGTGAACGCCCGTCGTTACCATGCTTGCCTGCTGATGGGCTCGCTGGCGTGCCTGGCGCTGTTTAATCTCTTTTCACTGCATAGCCTGTGGGGTTGGCTGTTCCTGCTGGCAGCACCGTTGCTGGTAAAGCAAGCCCGTTATGTGATGCGTGAAATGGACCCGGTGGCGATGCGTCCGATGCTGGAACGCACCGTCAAAGGAGCATTACTAACTAACCTGCTGTTTGTTTTGGGAATATTCTTAAGCCAGTGGGCTACATAACTGACAAATATCAATTAACAATTGATGATTTTGCCAACAACCCACATAGCGCGATATACTGAAAATTCTCGCAGCAACTGAATGTTAAGCCTATGAAATACGATACTTCCGAGCTTTGTGACATCTATCAAGAAGATGTCAACGTCGTGGAACCGCTGTTCTCCAACTTTGGTGGACGGGCGTCGTTTGGCGGACAAATCATCACGGTAAAATGTTTCGAGGACAACGGGTTGCTGTACGATCTGCTCGAACAGAATGGCCGTGGTCGTGTCCTTGTCGTCGATGGCGGTGGTTCTGTTCGTCGCGCACTGGTCGATGCTGAACTGGCGCGTCTGGCAGTACAAAATGAATGGGAAGGCCTGGTCATTTACGGCGCGGTGCGTCAGGTAGATGATCTGGAAGAACTGGACATCGGCATCCAGGCGATGGCGGCAATTCCGGTTGGTGCCGCTGGCGAAGGCATTGGCGAAAGCGATGTCCGCGTCAATTTTGGCGGCGTCACCTTCTTCTCCGGCGACCATCTCTATGCCGACAATACCGGGATTATTCTTTCTGAAGATCCGCTGGATATTGAATAACTCTCTGCCATGCGTTAAAAGGGGAATTAAATTCCCCTTTTTTATACATGGACGTATTCATGCAAAATATTATTCTTTTAATTTTATATTTATTTCTTATAGCCGTTAACCATTTCCGCTACAAATTCCTTTTATCTGGCAACACCGGTGAAATGATTTTATATTTTGCTAACGTATTTTTTAACCCACTTGCCCTATCATTTATTATCGCCACAATCATCTGCATAACGATAAAAAAAAGAAGCAGCCGCAGCTTTATTCGCGGTACTTGTTGGTTAATGGGATTATTTCTTATCTATAGCAGCTATACGGTGTGGGAACGACACAGCACATGGGATTATACTTTCTCGGGGCCAGGTATCACCGTCACGGTTCCGAGCAAACAGTGGGTTGCCAATATAGTAAAACAAGGACCAACCCTGGTAACTCGGGATGCCCATGCTATTTTAGCTATTGTTGCCTTCTCACAAAATGAACTCGGTGTACATTCAATCGAGGAACTTACCGCGACTCAAAACGGAACTGCAGAAATGCATGTTTGTGATGTTCAGGGATTTGCCTGCGCTTATCAGGAAGGAGTGCAAACAATGAGTGATGGCAAAGTAAGACATGCTATTTTCATGACTCTACTGGATAACACTAATTTGATACAACTGGTCGCAGCCATCGACCAAGATTATTTGGACGAATATCAAGAAGAAGTAATGAAAATGATGCTTTCTGCCCGTCAATGATCTGATGTGCATGTTAATAATAAGGGATTGATATGAGATACGTTATCTTATTAATATTATGGATAATAACTGTTTTTCTTAGTCATCTTCAGCACAGTAACTTGCTTGCTGGAGACCCTGGCATGGTTGGCGAGTATTTCGGTTCAGTACTTCTGGGACCGTTATTACTTCCCGTGCTTGTGTCGGGTATTCTGTGCACATTCGCTAAAAAAACGCGTAACTTCGCCAGCTTTACTCGCGGGTGCTGCTGGGTATTAGGAGTACTACTTTTATCCAACGTCGGCAATACGTTTCGTATGTTCACCCCGTGGCAATATACGTTTGAGAATGCCGCTATTTCCGTGACTGTCCCGAACCGACACTGGAATACGGTTTCCATTAGTACTGATAAAACCATTGATATAAGAAGTGAAGATAATAGCGTCTTTATTTCTGCTTTCCGCCTGCCCGCAGGGCGTAGCGCCGATGACTCGCTGGAAGAGTTAAAGAATATGCAGCGAGACAATCTCAAGGATCAATACAATGAAGAAACTTTCCAGTTTCATGACTGTAATGCCAAACATTTCACCTGCAAATATCAGGACGTGTTGATAAATTTTGATGGTCAGCAGAAGAGAACCATCAGTGTTTATCTTGAAGATACCCCCAGGGCTGTGGGGCTCATTGCATTAATGAAACCAGATACGGCAGATAAATATCGCCAACAGGCGATGGAGATTATGCTGTCTGCTAAAAATGCACAGAAGTAAAAAAATAAGGCGCCTTGCGGCGCCTCTGCGTGGAAGAGATTAAACCTCTTCCATACGACCCAGCAGGGCCTGCAGACGTTCCTGCCAGCCGTTCTGCTGTTCTTTCAGATGGTTGTTCTCACGCTCCAGCTCTTCGCGCTGATGCTGGGCATTTTGAACTTCCTGCGACAGTGAGTTGTTTTTTTCTTTCAGCTCTTCGATTTCCATCTGCAACAGAGTGATGGTATCAATCGCCTGCTGTACTTTTGCTTCCAGTTTCTCAAACACTTCTAATGACATTGTCATACCTCTCCTGAATTGCAAGGCGTTGATGGATAAAAATCCTCGTCCCGATTACCGGTGACGCCTTAATAAATACGAGCGCATTTTAGTTAGCTCCGATTGTATGAAGCCGCGCCATCGCTGTCCAGCGGCACGCCTTGTAGATTACGGTTTGCCACACTTTTCATCCTTCTCCTGGTGACATAATCCACACCAATCGAAAATGTTAACAAAATTGTTGCACGAATGATCTAACAAACATGCATCATGTATAAACAGATGAAATAAATAGCGCGATAACGCTCATTTTATGACGAAGCACACACATTTTAAGTTCGATATTTCTCGTTTTCGCTCGTTAACGATAAGTTTACAGCATGCCTACAAGCATCGTGGAGGTCCGTGACTTTCACGCATACAACAAACATTAACTCTTCAGGATCCGATTATGAGTCAAACATCAACCTTGAAAGGCCAGTGCATTGCTGAATTCCTCGGTACCGGGTTGTTGATTTTTTTCGGTGTCGGTTGCGTTGCTGCACTTAAAGTCGCTGGCGCGTCTTTTGGTCAGTGGGAAATCAGTGTTATTTGGGGGCTGGGGGTGGCGATGGCCATCTATCTAACCGCAGGGGTTTCCGGCGCACATCTTAATCCAGCTGTCACCATTGCGTTGTGGCTGTTTGCCTGTTTCGACAAGCGCAAGGTTATTCCTTATATCGTTTCACAAGTCGCCGGAGCTTTCTGCGCTGCGGCATTAGTTTACGGGCTTTACTACAATTTATTCTTCGACTTCGAGCAGACCCATCATATTGTTCGCGGAAGCGTCGAAAGTGTTGATCTGGCGGGTACTTTCTCTACTTATCCTAATCCTCATATCAATTTTGTGCAGGCCTTCGCAGTTGAGATGGTGATTACCGCTATTCTGATGGGGCTGATCCTGGCGTTAACGGACGATGGTAACGGCGTACCGCGCGGCCCTTTGGCTCCCTTGCTGATTGGTCTACTGATTGCGGTCATTGGCGCATCTATGGGTCCATTAACGGGCTTTGCCATGAACCCAGCACGTGATATCGGTCCGAAAGCCTTTGCCTGGCTGGCGGGCTGGGGCAATGTCGCCTTTACCGGCGGCAGAGACATTCCTTACTTCCTGGTGCCGCTTTTTGGCCCTATCGTTGGCGCGATTGTAGGTGCATTCGCCTACCGCAAACTGATTGGTCGCCATTTGCCTTGCGATATCTGTGTTGTGGAAGAAAAGGAGATCACAACTCCTTCAGAACAAAAAGCTTCGCTGTAATGTGACTACGGGACAATTAAACATGACTGAAAAAAAATATATCGTTGCGCTCGACCAGGGCACCACCAGCTCCCGCGCAGTCGTGATGGATCACGATGCCAATATCATTAGCGTGTCACAGCGCGAATTTGAGCAAATTTACCCAAAACCAGGCTGGGTAGAACACGACCCAATGGAAATCTGGGCCACCCAAAGCTCCACACTGGTAGAAGTGCTGGCGAAAGCAGATATTAATTCCGATCAAATTGCAGCTATCGGTATTACGAACCAGCGTGAAACCACCATCGTCTGGGAAAAAGAAACCGGCAAGCCTATCTATAACGCTATTGTCTGGCAGTGCCGTCGTACCGCCGAGATCTGTGAGCATCTCAAGCGTGACGGCATGGAAGAGTACATTCGTAACAACACCGGTCTGGTGATTGACCCGTACTTCTCTGGCACCAAAGTGAAGTGGATCCTCGACCATGTGGAAGGTTCCCGCGAGCGTGCACGCCGTGGTGAACTGCTGTTTGGTACGGTTGATACCTGGCTTATCTGGAAAATGACTCAGGGCCGCGTTCACGTCACTGATTACACTAATGCGTCTCGTACCATGTTGTTCAACATCCATACTCTGGACTGGGACGACAAAATGCTCGACGCGCTGGATATCCCGCGTGAGATGCTGCCAGAAGTACGTCGTTCTTCCGAAGTGTACGGTCAGACCAACATTGGCGGCAAAGGCGGCACGCGTATTCCGATCGCCGGGATTGCGGGCGACCAGCAAGCGGCACTCTTCGGCCAGTTGTGCGTGAAAGAAGGGATGGCGAAGAATACCTACGGTACCGGCTGCTTTATGCTGATGAACACCGGCGAGAAAGCGGTGAAATCAGAAAACGGTCTGCTGACCACCATCGCCTGCGGCCCGAGCGGAGAAGTAAACTATGCGCTGGAAGGTGCGGTGTTTATGGCGGGCGCATCCATTCAGTGGCTGCGCGATGAGATGAAGCTGATTAACGACGCCTACGATTCCGAATACTTTGCCAACAAAGTACAAAACACCAACGGTGTGTATGTGGTTCCGGCATTTACCGGGCTGGGTGCGCCCTACTGGGATCCGTATGCGCGCGGGGCCATTTTCGGCTTAACGCGTGGGGTGAACGCCAACCACATCATCCGTGCGACGCTGGAGTCTATTGCTTATCAGACGCGTGACGTACTGGAAGCGATGCAGGCCGACTCCGGTATTCGTCTGCACGCACTGCGCGTGGACGGCGGCGCGGTGGCGAATAACTTCCTGATGCAGTTCCAGTCCGATATTCTCGGCACGCGCGTTGAGCGCCCGGAAGTTCGCGAAGTGACTGCGTTGGGTGCGGCCTATCTTGCTGGTCTGGCGGTTGGCTTCTGGCAGAATCTCGACGAGCTGCAAGAGAAAGCGGTGATTGAACGCGAGTTCCGTCCTGGCATCGAAACTACCGAGCGTAATTACCGTTACGCTGGCTGGAAAAAAGCGGTCAAACGCGCGATGGCCTGGGAAGAACACGACGAGTAATGTCAGGCACCTGAACCGATTGCCTGATGCTGATCGCCTGATGCGACGCTTACGCGTCTTATCAGGCCTACGAGCCGGATACATATCCGGCATGTCGCAGACTCTGAAATCGTGCGGGGGCAACCCCCGCACACATCAATAATCCGCTCCCTCCCCTGTGCTACACTTCGCGCCATTCCTTACTGCTTAGAGTTTGCTATGAGACGAGAACTTGCCATCGAATTTTCCCGCGTCACTGAATCTGCGGCGCTGGCTGGCTACAAATGGTTAGGACGCGGCGATAAAAATACCGCTGACGGCGCAGCGGTTAACGCCATGCGCATTATGCTCAACCAGGTCAACATTGACGGCACCATCGTCATTGGTGAAGGTGAAATCGACGAAGCACCGATGCTCTACATTGGTGAAAAAGTCGGTACTGGTCGCGGTGATGCAGTGGATATTGCTGTTGATCCGATTGAAGGCACGCGCATGACGGCGATGGGCCAGGCTAACGCGCTGGCGGTGCTGGCAGTAGGCGATAAAGGCTGCTTCCTCAACGCGCCAGATATGTATATGGAAAAGCTGATCGTCGGACCGGGAGCCAAGGGCGCCATTGATCTGAATCTGCCGTTGGCGGATAACCTGCGCAATGTTGCCGCTGCGCTCGGCAAACCATTGAGTGAACTGACGGTAACGATTCTGGCGAAACCGCGCCACGATGCCGTTATCGCAGAAATGCAGCAACTCGGCGTGCGCGTGTTTGCTATTCCGGATGGTGACGTTGCGGCCTCAATTCTCACCTGTATGCCAGACAGCGAAGTTGACGTGCTTTACGGCATTGGCGGCGCGCCGGAAGGCGTGGTTTCTGCGGCGGTGATTCGGGCGTTAGATGGCGATATGAATGGCCGTCTGCTGGCGCGTCATGACGTTAAAGGCGACAACGCAGAAAATCGCCGCATTGGTGAACAGGAACTGGCACGCTGCAAAGCAATGGGCATCGAAGCGGGTAAAGTGTTACGTCTGGGCGATATGGCGCGCAGCGATAACGTCATCTTTTCCGCAACCGGTATCACCAAGGGCGATCTACTGGAAGGTATTAGCCGCAAAGGCAATATCGCCACCACCGAAACGCTGCTGATCCGTGGTAAGTCACGCACTATTCGTCGCATTCAGTCGATTCACTATCTGGATCGTAAAGACCCGGATATGCAGGTGCACATTCTCTGAGTGATTTGATCGATTGAGCCTTCCAGTCCTTCGGGACTGGAATTTTTTTGTTCGGAGAACGAAGATAAGGCAAGTCAATCAAAACAGGAGAAAAACATGGCTGATTGGGTAACAGGCAAAGTCACTAAAGTGCAGAACTGGACCGACGCCCTGTTTAGTCTCACCGTTCACGCTCCCGTGCTTCCGTTTACCGCCGGGCAATTCACTAAACTTGGCCTTGAAATTGACGGCGAACGCGTCCAGCGCGCTTACTCCTACGTTAACTCGCCCGACAATCCCGATCTGGAGTTTTACCTGGTCACCGTCCCCGATGGCAAATTAAGCCCGCGACTGGCGGCGCTAAAACCGGGTGACGAAGTGCAAGTGGTTAGCGAGGCGGCTGGCTTCTTTGTACTGGATGAAGTGCCGGACTGCGAAACACTGTGGATGCTGGCAACCGGTACAGCGATTGGCCCTTATTTATCAATTCTGCAATTGGGCAAAGATTTAGATCGCTTCAAAAACCTGGTGCTGGTTCACGCCGCACGATATGCCGCCGACTTAAGCTATCTGCCGCTGATGCAAGAACTGGAAAAACGCTACGAAGGGAAACTGCGCATTCAGACGGTGGTCAGTCGGGAAACGGCTGCGGGTTCGCTCACCGGGCGAATACCGGCGTTAATTGAAAGCGGTGAACTGGAAAACGCGGTTGGCCTGGCAATGGATAAAGAAACCAGTCATGTGATGCTGTGTGGTAATCCGCAAATGGTGCGCGATACGCAACAGCTGCTAAAAGAAACCCGGCAGATGACGAAACATTTACGTCGTCGACCGGGCCACATGACAGCGGAGCATTATTGGTAAGCGGTTACTTATCGATAAACGGCACGATGAGCAGGTCCGCATTCAACTTATTGATCATCCCGCGGTATGCTGGCATCAAACGGTTGATAAATGAGTGGTGATGACCACAGACAAGGAGGTCGCACTGCTCTTGTTGGATAATTTCCAGCAGTGTTTCCGGCATTTCTCCGCGCTCAATACGCAGTTTGGTTTTTGGCCACTGAATATTTTTCGTCAGTTTATACAGCTTGTTATCTGACTTATCTTTCAACAGTTGAAGAATATCTTCTGTTGCAGGGAAGTAAATGCCCGGATACAACTCGCTTAAGCCATCATCAATATGAATCAATGTCAGGTGAGCGTCATTATGTCTGGCGAGATCCAGGGCTTTGTTCACCAGTAAGGCATCTTCTTCATTTCCGGAAATTGCCACGCCAATGTGTTTATAAGCCATGTTTAACTCCTTCTAAAGCGACTCCATCAAGCTAACGAACGCAGGGATAACTCAAAAATAATCATCTCGGCCTGGCATGAGAAGGTGAAGGCCGCATCAAGCTCAACTTGCCCCTCCAGATCCTTAATCTTATAGGCCACACTGGCCCCTTCATCCGCAGAGGATGCAGTGGCGGCAAGCTCTTTCAGTTTGGTCATAAAGGACTCTGCTTCTTCGCGGGTGGCAAAAAAGCGCGAAAACTTACTGGTACAGTTGTCGTTATCAATCACCGTACCGATATCAATCGCACATCCTTTAGTACTGCATTTATCTACGACATCTTTCATAGGGCACCTCTGTATATTCGCCTCTCTGTCGATTACGACTTAAGAATAATGCGCCGTTAAGAGAAGAACAAACAAGTAATGATCTTATGGATTACCATTTTTTTTGATATTGCTTAAGGTGAGGAAATGAGGAGGATTTTCCGGGCATTGTCATTTCCTGCGTGGAAATAACAATCCCGGAAAAAAATAGCAAGAAGAGATATATTAAAGGTTAATTACTTGATTTATTGTCGGCTTTATACTTCACATCCAGAGTATCTTTGCCAAATTTATTTTCGCCCTGCGTACCGACAAATGCGCCAAGATCAATAAGCATCATCACCAGAATCAACGTCGGGACAAAACGCCCCACCGTCCATTGCCAGACGCCCGGTAAAATCGCCCAATTACCCGCCAGCAGCATCCACGCTACAATCATTAAAAATGCCCATGCGCCGGAACGCCCGCGATCGTGCAGTCGTTTGACCGTTACTGCCGCTGTCGGCCAAAGTAAGCACACCAGGCAAAACGCGGCGGTCTGGATATCGAGTAAGTTTTTACCTGCCAGTGAGAAAAGCACCAGCATGCCAACGAACCAGAGGCCAATCCAAATCCAGAAATCACGGCGCCCAATACGCCCTTTAAACGAGAATAACCATTGCTGTATGGTCATGTAAGTTCCTTGATGGTTGTCTTTTCCAGGATTCTACCCTTTTGACAAGGGAGACAGATATCGTTTTAATCGGAGCCAGTCATAACAAAAGGTACTGTCGATGAAGCCAGGGTTTACGCTGTTTTTTCTCTTATGTTCTGCATCAGCCGTTAGCACAACGGTGCATGCACAAACACCAGGTACGGCGACCACTGCGCCCTATCTGCTTGCTGGCGCCCCTACCTTCGATCTCTCCATCAGCCAGTTTCGAGAAAACTTTAACAGCCAGAACCCCAACCTGCCACTGAACGAGTTTCGCGCCATCGACAGCAGCCCCGACAAAGCCAATCTGACTCGCGCCGCCAGTAAAATTAACGAGAACTTGTATGCCTCTACGGCGCTGGAGCGTGGCACTTTAAAAATCAAAAGCATTCAAATTACCTGGCTACCAATCCAGGGACCAGAGCAAAAAGCCGCCAAAGCAAAAGCTCATGAATACATGGCGGCGGTGATCCGCACACTCACCCCGCTGATGACCAAAACACAAAGCCAGAAAAAGCTACAGTCGCTCCTTACTGCGGGGAAAAACAAACGTTATTACACAGAGACAGAAGGCGCACTGCGCTATGTTGTCGCGGACAACGGCGAAAAGGGACTGACCTTCGCTGTTGAACCGATTAAGCTGGCGCTATCTGAATCGCTTGAAGGGTTGAATAAATGACAAAAAGCAAAGCCTTTCCAGTGATGAATCTCTATACTGTTTCACAGACCTGCTGCCCCGCGGGGCGGCCATCTTCCTTTATTCGCTTATAAGCGTGGAGAATTAAAATGCGACATCCTTTAGTGATGGGTAACTGGAAACTGAACGGCAGCCGCCACATGGTTCACGAGCTGGTTTCTAACCTGCGTAAAGAGCTGGCAGGCGTTGATGGCTGTGGCGTTGCAATCGCGCCACCAGAAATGTACATCGATATGGCGAAGCGTGAAGCTGAAGGCAGCCACATCATGCTGGGTGCGCAGAACGTGGACCTGAACCTGTCCGGCGCATTCACTGGTGAAACCTCTGCTGCTATGCTGAAAGACATCGGCGCACAGTACATCATCATCGGTCACTCTGAACGTCGTACTTACCACAAAGAGTCTGACGAACTGATCGCGAAAAAATTCGCGGTGCTGAAAGAGCAGGGTCTGACTCCGGTTCTGTGCATCGGTGAAACCGAAGCTGAAAACGAAGCGGGCAAAACTGAAGAAGTTTGCGCACGTCAGATCGACGCGGTACTGAAAACTCAGGGTGCTGCGGCATTCGAAGGTGCGGTAATCGCTTACGAACCAGTATGGGCAATCGGTACTGGCAAATCTGCAACTCCGGCGCAGGCACAGGCTGTTCACAAATTTATCCGTGACCACATCGCTAAAGTTGACGCTAACATCGCTGAACAAGTGATCATCCAGTACGGCGGTTCTGTAAACGCGTCTAACGCCGCAGAACTGTTCGCTCAGCCGGACATCGACGGCGCGCTGGTTGGCGGTGCTTCTCTGAAAGCTGACGCCTTTGCAGTGATCGTTAAAGCTGCAGAAGCGGCTAAACAGGCTTAAGTCTGACTGGTGCCGGATATCGCATCCGGCACTTAGCTTTCCTCAACAACTCCTCGCTTTAACGCAAAATCTCACACTGATGATCCTGAAGTTCCTCGGCTGAAGCACGATTCAGCGTCAGCAGATTGCGCTGCGTCGCCAGCAATACAAACGAGTTATCACTCTGTCGCACCATTGCCAGCGCGTAACTGCCCATATGTTCCCGTGCCTCTGGTACTTCTTCTGCCAGCATCATAAACGGACTACGTTTCACCAACTCGCTTTCAGTTACCCTACGTGCCAGGTATTCATGTCCACGCAGCCCACCGGGCAGCGGTAACCAACGGGTGCTGATATTCGCCAGATTATTATCCAGTTGTTCGCGCACATCAGGACGAATACAAGAGATATGGATATGAAAATGGTTTTGCGTGCGCCCGGTACGGGAGTTAATCGCCAGAGATACCGCGCGATCGGGGACTGGCTGGCCGTATTTTTTGCTCATAAAATCACGCGCCTGCCAGGCTAACCAGAAGAAATTAGGCGTTGAAGGATCGGTTAACAATGGACTTTCAGTGCCGTTAATACGATACGTTGGCATCAACAAATATTGCAGAGGACCGTTGAGGTCTTTTAAAACCACATATCCGGCATTGGGTTTGACTTCCGCACATGGCGAAGGGTTTTGGTTTTGCTGCTGGTTGGGTAAACATTGCTCAAGGGCAATCTGGCGCAACGTGTCCGACTCTTCACCGGTCAATTTCCAGTAACCAATGCCTGCAGCAGCAACAGCGATAACCATCATCGCTAAAAAAAGAAGACCTGCTTTTTTCATCTTTTTTTCCCTGTACCTCAAAGAGATGCAAGGGTAACGCAAAATCGTGACAAATAAAAAACCCGGTCGCGAGATGCCACCGGGTCTGATTGCCTTCAACAAAATTAACGTTTGCTGATTTGGTCAAACGTACCGCCGTTAGAGAAATGCTCTTTTTGCGCTTTCGTCCAGCCACCGAACTCTTCATCAATGGTGAATAACTTCAGCTTCGGAAAGGCATTTTCATATTTTTTCGCTACCTGAGGATCGCGCGGACGATAGTAGTTTTTAGCCGCAATCTCCTGGCCTTCTGGCGAGTAGAGATAGTTCAGGTAAGCTTCCGCCACCTCTTTAGTGCCTTTTTTCTCTACCACTTTATCGACAACTGACACCGTAGGCTCTGCGAGAATAGACTCGCTCGGCGTGACGATTTCGAATTTATCTTTCCCCAGTTCATTCGCCGCCAGCAGAGCTTCGTTTTCCCAGGCAATCAGTACGTCGCCAATGCCGCGCTCAACAAAGGTATTCGTTGAACCGCGCGCGCCGGAATCCAGTACTTCGACGTTTTTATACAACGACTGCACGAATTCCTGCGCTTTTGCCTGATCGTTGTTGTTGTGATGCAGGGCGTATCCCCAGGCTGCCAGGTAGTTCCAGCGTGCACCACCAGAACTTTTCGGGTTCGGGGTGATCACCGAAACACCTGGCTTAATCAAATCGTTCCAGTCGTGAATCTGCTTCGGATTCCCCTTACGCACCAGGAAGACAATGGTAGAAGTATAAGGTGCGGAGTTATCCGGCAGACGCTTGATCCACTCTTTATCGATACGACCACGTTCAGCAATGGCATCCACGTCATAGGCTAGCGCCAGCGTGACGACATCAGCTTCTATACCATTGATTACCGACGTCGCCTGTTTACCCGAACCGCCGTGCGACTGGCGAATCACCACGTTATCGCCGGTTTGCTGTTTCCAGTGGGCGCTGAAGGCTTTGTTGTACTGCTCGTACAGTTCGCGCGTTGGATCATACGAAACGTTAAGAAGCTGAATATCCTTTGCCATAACGCTGGTCGCTGCCAGTAATAAAGTTAACCCTACGCCCCACTTGTTCATCGCCCGGCTCTCTTATGTTGTGTTGTGATGAACAAAGCGTGCCAGAAAGGGATTCAAACATTAAAGAATAAAAAAAGATTGGCTATAACTTGCGGGTATATATGGGGGAGTTAAAAAGGCGGAAGAAATCCGCCTCATATTGCTGACAAAGTGCGCTTTGTTCATGCCGGATGCAGCTTATCCGACCTACAAAAGCTTGCAAACTCAATAGATTGCAGAATTCATGTAGGCCTGATAAGCGAAGCGCATCAGGCATTTTTGCCTCTGTCATCGGTTTCAGGCTAAAGAAATCTGCCTTTTTCCGAAATCATTAATACAGTTTTTTCGCGCAGTCCAGCCAGTCACCTTTGAACGGACGCTTCATGTTTTCGATAGCATCGATGATGTCGTGGTGAACCAGCTGTTCGTTCTGGATACCTACGCAACGACCGCCGTAACCTGCCAGCAGCAGATCGATAGCGTAAGCGCCCATACGGGAAGCCAGAATACGATCGTAAGGCACCGGAGAACCACCGCGCTGGATGTGGCCCAGCACAGTTGCGCGGGTTTCACGGCCAGTTTCTTTTTCGATGAAGTGTGCCAGCTCGTCGACGTCACACATATGTTCAGTGATCGCCACAATCGCGTGTTTTTTACCTTTCGCGATACCGGCTTTGATTTCGTTTACCAGATCGTCACGGCTGAATTCAACTTCCGGAACCACAACGAATTCACAGCCACCAGCAATAGCCGCAGCCAGAGTCAGATCGCCACAGTAGCGGCCCATCACTTCCACCACGGAAATACGTTGGTGAGAAGAAGAGGTGTCACGCAGACGGTCGATAGCTTCAACAACGGTGCTCAATGCCGTGAAGAAACCAATGGTGTAGTCAGTACCTTTGATGTCGTTGTCGATGGTGCCCGGCAGGCCGATGCACGGGAAGCCCATTTCGGTCAGACGCATTGCCCCCATGTAGGAACCGTCACCGCCGATAACCACCAGCGCGTCGATACCACGTTTTTTCAGGTTTTCGATAGCCACGGCGCGGATGTTCTCGTCGCGGAATTCCGGGAAGCGCGCAGAACCGAGGAATGTACCACCACGGTTGATCATGTCAGACACGCTGTAACGGTCTAGCTGTACCATACGGTCTTCATACAGACCCAGATAGCCGTCATAAATACCCATTACTTCCAGACCTTCTGTCAGCGCAGAACGAACAACCCCGCGAATTGCGGCGTTCATGCCTGGCGCATCACCGCCGCTTGTCAACACACCGATTTTCTTAATCATGACTACCTCTGAACTTTGGAATGCAAAATGAAATCTGTTGCCGGAAGTCTTCTTGCACATCGAAGTGATCCAACGAATGTACAAATAGTATAACAATCACTTCCTGCTGAATTGATTCAGGTCAGGCCAAATGGCGGTATTTTATACACAAAATGCGGGTCTGGCTCTCTTTTGTACGGATTATGAAAGCGTAGACCGTTTACTCTCCCTGGGTACGACGGAACAAGGATCTTGATGGATAATCACATCTGAACCTGGAAAACGCCGTAAAATAGCCTGCTCTACCTGATCCGCCACCATATGTGCCTGAACCAAAGGCAGAGAGTCTTCCATTTCCAAATGAATCTGAATAAAGCGGGTCGGCCCTGACTGCCGCGTGCGAAGATCGTGAGCGCCGCTAACTCCCGGCCAGGAAGTCACGATATCAATAATTTCCTGTCGTTCGCCATCGGGCAGCGCGCGATCCAATAATGACTGGACCGCCTCATACCCCATGCGTAACGCGCTATATAAAATATAGATGCCGATTCCCAAAGCAAACAGGGCATCAGCACGATGCCAGCCGTACCAGGACAATCCCAGCGCCAGCAAAATCGCGCCGTTCATCATAACATCAGACTGATAATGTAGCATATCTGCCCGCACTGCCTGGCTTTGCGTCCGGCGAACGACCCAACGCTGAAACGAGACAAGAATAATCGTACAAATTAGCGCCACAATAGTCACGATAACCCCAACACCCGGGTCTTTCATCGGTGTCGGAGAAACCAAATGCTGAATACCGGTCAAAAACAGGAACAGCGCGGAGCCGGAGATAAACATACTTTGCGCCAGCGCGGCGAGCGATTCAGCTTTACCGTGACCAAAGGAGTGATTATCGTCGGCAGGTTGTAGTGAGTAACGCACGACCAATAAGTTAGTTAATGACGCACCGATATCCACCAGCGAATCCACCAGCGCAGCGAGAATACTCACTGAGCCGGTATACCACCATGCAAAAATTTTAATCAGTAATAATAGCGAAGCCATCGCCGTTGCAGCAATCGCCGCCCGACTAACCAGCTGCCCATAAGATTGATTCATAAATACTCCCGCTATCAACTGACGGTAGTATAACGGATGCAAATCATCTGCAATGCATCAAGTAACAGGCAAATTGCGGATAAAAAAAACCCCCACATCATGTGGGGGAAGACAGGGATGGTGTCACAAAAAAGCACCTAACCTGATGATATAAATGGATTTATGTCAACCACTGTCCACATAGCGTCCACATCGACCATAAATAAGCCCCTCAACGGAGGGGCTATTTTTGTGATCACATCCACATAATTTGCTGCCCTGACGGCAACGGGTGCGGCCTTACGGCGTGGACTTCTCCCGGCTTCACGATGTATCGCTGTACCGACTCATAAGTGATGAACGTGGCGCTGCAATTCACGTTCTGACACTGGTGATAACGCTCTTTTGTCGTGTCAGTGATATAGCGGCTTGTACGCGCATGTGCGGCATGCTGGCATAAAGGACAATGAAACATCGCGAGCACCTCTTCCGGTTTTTTTAATGGTGCCATTTTAGTTAATTTATCCTTATAAAACAAACAGATAAAAACAAAACATCACTCATCATCTTCTGTTTCATACTCCACATCAGAAAGCCTGACCTCAAGCTCTAAGGACGTCGTGAAGCCGCTATTATTCAGAAAATGTGTCACCTTAGTGATTGTCCAGTCCTGCTCGTCTATGACGCGCTTAAAGCCTGACACTTTGACCGGTGTTTCCGTGTAAATATCTGCCCGACCGGTAGCCAGGCTGATGGAGAACTCCGCAACGCCCCGTTGCAGTTTATCCCACTTCGCCTGAGCGGCACGCATGGCCTGCGCTTTTGTGGCATATACCGTGGTCAGGGCAAAAACGTTGTCAGCCTCACCGGCCATGTATTCACCTTCGCGCGCTTCCGGTACTTTTGGCGCTTTCTTCTGCGTGACCGGTTTCGCTTTCGGGTGCTCCAGTGCGCGCAGGTGTTTCTCTTTCTTTTTGCGTTTCAGTTTTACCTTCTGCTTTTGCGGCTTCGGGTCTTTGGTATGTAACCACTTTGCCGTTACGCCGGTGTAAGCTCCACGGTCAGCAATCGCAAAATGATGACGGTCGCCGTCGCTGCGGGTGAGGGTAATCTGCGGGATTTTTTTACCGCTGGCCGTCACCCCCTGCCCCGCTTTGAGAAACAGCAGTTTTCCCATTTTTACCGACACCTCACCGCCGTTGCGTTCAGCAAGGCGGGTCAGGAATTTCGCATCAGACTCCTGCGACTGGTCGATGTGCGGAATTTTAATTCCGGCCAGTGACGGAGCGACACTGGCTTCCAGCCTGTTACGGGAGGCTATCGCTTCAACAATCGCACCGAGCGTGGTGTCATGCCAGGAGCCTTCCCGGCGGGTATTGAGCGTCCCGCGAAAATCTGCACTCCGGGCGCGGATGGTGACCACATCCGGCGCGCCCCGGTGTTCTATCTCATCAACGGTGAATTTCCCTTTGCATACCAGGGCAAAACCTTTCCAGCCGATATACACCGTCAGGACAGCGCCACGAACCGGCAGCCCGACCTGCCCGTCGGCATCGTTCAGTTCAATATCAAGCTGGTCAGCCTCAAAGCCCCGGTTATCCGTCAGGGTCATGCTCATCAGACGGTCGCTGATATTACCGGTAATATCCCTGCTGTCGAGCATCAGCATGTAATCCGGCGTCAGCGTACTGCCTGCATCAAATGTCAGCGCATCCAGCATTATCCCGCCCCCGTCATACCCGTGAATCTGGTCGCCATACTGCCAGCCTTACCGATGAGCGATTCCGCCTGTTTACCGATATCGCCATAAAGCGCGGCCAGTGATTCATCAACGCGGGTGAGCGACAGCGTAAAATCAATTTTCCGGGGTGTGCCGTCTGCAAAGAAAATACTCCCTGTTTCACTCACCTTGCTGATGACATACATGCCGTAAATCATGCCGGTGCCATCCAGCAACGGCCACGCCCGACCTTCCTCTGCCATCAGCCTGAGCGTGGTCATCGTCAGCTTTCCGCCGGTCAGTTCGGGATAAAGCACACCGGCCAGCGTCATGTTTTCCTCACCAACACCGAGAAACTGGTAGGCATCCCGTTTACCGATACGGGAATTTGACGGCCAGCGATAATCTGATTCACGCTGCATGGTCTGGTGTGGCAACGTCTGGCGCATAAAAACAAGCATACCTAACGCGAGCATCATTTTTCGTCACCTCCTTAACCGTCATACATCATGCTGGCACGGGCGCGCGCACGTTTATCCCGCTCGTATTTTTCGAGCGCATCCTGTAACTGGCGGTCAAGCTGTGTCCCCGGCGCAGTACCCCCCGTCAGGCTGATGTGATATTCGTTTTTACTCTGGTCTACATAAGAGCGGCCAGCCGGTGCCGTGACCGGCTGATAAGCCTGATAACCTGCATAAGAGCTGGTCGCCGGAATATAACCACCGCTGCCATACGTGGCGGCTTGAGTTCTGGCGGCGGTCTGGTCAAGTGTGTCTGACTCTTTGTTGATGACACCGAGTTTTTCCAGTACCCAGTCAATACCGCTGCGCAGTTTGTTGAACGCATTAAGCGGCAGCATCAGCGCGTCAGCCAGTGCCTGCCCGAACATGACGCCCGTGTCACGGCAACGGTTCAGCGCGTCCTGAGTGGCTTTGACCGGGGCAATCAGGTTTTTAAACCACTGCCACGCGGCCTGTAACTTTTCGCCCAGCCAGTCAAACACCGGCTTCAGTGGCGTGAACAGTTCCCCCACCGGCGCAAATGCCGCTTTCAGCCCTTCCACCACACCGCCAAAGAATGCGCTGACAGGCTCCCAGTATTTACGGATAAGTAACGCCCCGGCGACAATGGCGGCCACCACGGCCACAACCGGCCAGCTAATCGCCCCGATGGCCGTCATAACAGCACTGCCAACCGTCGTGAAGATTGCACCCATTGCGCCTGCTGCCGCGATGATGGCATTGATGCCGGTGATAACCGGCCAGGCTACGAGGCCAATGGCACCGATGACACCAATCAGTGCCAGTGCACCACCGACAATGATGCCGATGGTTGACGCCAGTGATTTGTTTTTCTGGATCCAGCCGTCGAGTTTTAACACATACTTTGTGGCCGTCTGCGTGAGCTTACGCAGTGCGCCTTCCTGCTGGTCAAACAGGTCAGTCCCCACAGACTCATAAGCGGACTGAAACTCCTTAAAGTCACCGCCGAGGTTGTCCTGCATGATTTTAACCAGCTCTGCGGTCTTTCCGTCTGAGGCTTTAAACGCAGCGGTCAGTTTGTCCAGCTTTCCGGTTGAGGCGGCAGTCATCAGCACGGCGGCGGCTGAACTGGCCTCCTCCCCGAAAATGGTTTTCATATATTCAGCCTGCTGGGCAGTACCGAGCCGGTTTTTCTCAAAACTGGCCTGCATTTCTTTCAGAATGGTAAATATTGGTCGGGTGTTTCCCTTGCTGTCTGAAGTTTTCACTCCAAGCTCTTTCAGTGCATCCCATGCTTTTCCCGTCGGTGCCTGCAGGCGGCTTAACACGGCACGACTTCCCGTCCCCGCCATTGAGCCTGTGATTTTTGCATCATGCAGCGCCCCGACCATTGCGGCGGTTTCTTCAATGCTGACACCGGCATTTTTTGCCACAGGTGCGGCATAGGTCAGCGCATCGCTCATACCGTCAAAATCGGCGGCGGTTTTGTTCATCGTCATGGAGAGAACATCCCCGATATGAGCGACCTTATCGTTTGAAAGCTGAAAGGCAGATTTCATCCCCATCAGCAGGGCGGCGTTTTCTTCCATCGTGCGGCGGTTCGCCAGCGCCATATTCAGCGTGACCGGAGTTGCCGCCTGAATGGCATCAACATCCCCACCGGCTTTCGCAATAATAATCTGCGCACCGGCTGCATCATCCGCCGAGGCGGCGGTATTATCGCCGAGCTGGCGCGCCTGCTTGCGGAGCGCGGCCATTTCGGCGGAGTCTTTTGCCACACCCAGCACGGCCTGCAATTCTGAGTTTTTCTGCGCAAACTCATAACCGGGCATCAGCAGCTTAACTCCGGCCATCGTTCCCGCAGCCGCAATCCCCACACCGGCAGCGCCCACTGAGGCCATATTTCCAGCCAGTTCCTTTCCGGCCTGATAACGCTGTTTGACTGCGTTAAGTTTTGCCTGTTGTGCACTGACACGCGCCAGCGCGTCACGCTGACGGTTAAGCTGTGCGGTGGTCTCACTGATACGGTTTTTCAGTCCCTGCTCATCATGTGCAAGATTGCGGGTATTAATTCCCACAGCGGCCAGTTCCCGCTGCTGGCGCTTAACGGAATCCGTCAGGCGGTTATATTTCGCCTGTAAGTCCTCCGCCGCACGCTTTGCGGATTCCAGCACTTTCGCCTGAGCACGGGTCGGACGTTCGGTGTTTTTAAACTGTGTGGCAAGGGCTTCGGCTTCCTGCCGAGCCTTTTCAAGTGCATGACCAGTCACGGCGAGCTGTGCACTGGTCTTGCGGAATCCCTCAATACGGGATGCGTGACCGTTCAGCTCGCGCAGTGATTTTTGTGTTTCCCGGATATCCCCCGACAGCGACTTGCTCGCTGTGCGGATGGATTTAAACGGGCGGGATGCCTGGTCAACAGCCCTGAGCAATACCTGTAATTTTACATTGTTACTCATTCGTGTTTCCGCTTCGCCGGAGCGCCTTTTCGCGCCATGTGATGAGTTCGGTCAGGCTCATGGGATACAGTTCTGATGGCGGCCAGTGAAATATCACTGCCACATCCGCCATCAGGTCATCGACCGACAGATTTTTCGGGAACGTCACTGCACCGAGTTCGGCGACAAAAAACCGACCACCTTACCGGCCAGCGCCACAAGGTCAGGCAGTTCCAGCGCGGCGACTTCCTGCTCGGTCAGCATCGGTGCCGTCATGCGCGGCAGCACCTTAATCAGTGCATCGACTTCGGAGTTTGCGACCGCTGCCAGACTGACACCGCGCAGCGTCCCGGCATTAGGTTTCATCAGCGTGACCTGTTCGATAACCTGCTCACCACGCTTGACCGGATTGTCCAGGGTAATCACATTTTCTTTGTTCATGGTTTTCTCACTTCTGAATCAGGGTTAACCGGTCAGCCAGGCTGACCGGATGAAAATCACAGGCCGATATTGCGGCGGTGTTGCTCCAGCCGGTCGACGCCGTTCACCTTCTCAATCATGTTGATGGTGTCAATTTCGACCAGCTCCTTACCGTCCATCGTCAGCCGGAAATAGGTGCAGACCACGGAGATTTTCGACTCGGTGTCTTCTCCCTGTTTACCCTCGCCGGTGTCGATTTCTTTCTGACGGCCACGCATGACCACTTCGACGGCCACCGTTTCGCCGGTATCGTCACGCTGGTAAGAGCCTGCAAAACGAATCGGCACGGCATCCACACCGGTTGCGGCGTAAAGTTCCCAGATAACCGAATCCGGGAAGCCCCCGAGCGACCACTCCATTGACAGCGCATCGTCATCAAGGCCGAGGTCTACCGGTGCGCTGCCGTTCATCCCCGCACCGCGATAGTTTTCGAGCTTACGGGTCAGTTTTGGCAGCGTGACGGACTTCGCGACGCCCTGATAGCTGTAGCCGTTCAGAAAGACGTTCATTAACTTGAGTTTGCGCGGCATTGCCATCGGTCAGGCTCCTTAATTGCTGTTAACCGAGGTGACCAGATTTGCCAGGTATTTATCGGTAATACGCTGGCGCAGGGTCAGGTTTTCAAGAGGAGGCACCGGGGTATAGTCGTAGTCGATATACAGTTTTCCGGCCTTGAGGGTTTCCGCATCGTTGGATTCTTCGCTGAACCAGCAGGTCGCATCCACGATATAGCCGTTTGTTTTCAGCTCACGGAATTTGGCATTGATACCGTCAACGATGTCGCGAATCAGCGTTGCGGTGATGGGCTTGTCCACCGCCCACATGTGCGCCTCAGCCATCGTGTCGGCCAGCACCTGCGCGGTGCGGGTGTAGTTTTCAAAGAGGAACAGCGGGTCATCAGAGCAGGTACGGTTACCCCAGAATCGGAAACCGTCGCGGCGAATCAGCGTAGTGACGCCTGACTCGTTAAGCAGGTCAGCATCAGTGCCGGACTCCTGCAAATCCCAGAATACAGATGCGCTGATGCCGGTAACACCGTTTACCCCGACGTTGGACAGCGTTTTATGCCAGCCCTGCTCCTGGTCGATTTTAGCGCGCAGACCCAGCGCACGGGCGGTGGCATACGCGGTGGCGGTGGTGCTGGTGACCGTATCCCATGCGAGGAAATCCGGCCAGATGACCATCAGCTCACGCTGGCTGAAATTCTGGCGGTAGGCTTTCACCTCGGAAATGGTTTTACAGCCCCATGCGCTGATATACCCGAAAGCGCGCAGCTTCTGACAGACAGATGCCAGTGCAACAGCCACCTCTTTGGTGTCCAGTCCCGGTACGCCGAGAATACGCGGTTTAACACCGGTTACCGACTCCGCCGCCAGCAGGGCTTTCAGTCCGGTGTACTGACCGTTTTCGTCGGTGGTGCCGATGATATTGGAAACGGTCTGCGCGAGTTTCGTTTCTTCGTCTTCGCCGGTGCCGTCTTCCACGCGCACGACAACGGTGACTGGTTTTGACTGGTCAGCGATGGCCTGCAATGACGCCGCCAGCGTGCCTTTTTTACCTGCCTTTGCAATTGCGCTCTGCACATTGGTAATCAGCACCGGTTTATTGAGGGGGAAGGTTTCCGCATCCGCATCGCTGGCCGTACAGACCATGCCGACAATGGCAGTGGATACGGTGGAAATGACGCGGGTGCCGTCGTTAATCTCCAGCACCTGCACGCCGTGATGATAATCACTCATCCGTTTAACTCCGTGGTTAATGGGTGAGTGGTATTTTCAGTTGTGCAGGGCAAGAGACGCTATTTGACCTGGCTGGTCAGTGGATGAAACAACAGATAAAGAAAAGAGTGGCAATCAGCCCACCTGTCTTTATCTGTACTTACTCAGTTTCCAACTGAAAATTTATATAGCCAGAACACTAGACTATGAATCACTCGCAGAGCGTTTTAACCAGTGTTACGTCCACAGGCTGAACTCACAGTGAAAAGCAAATAGGGGATATTTTCCTCGTTTAAATGTTCAGTCAGGTCATTGCAAAAATCATGCACCACTGGAGTTAACCAGAGCCAAGATATAATCTCTTAGCTCTATTTACATTTAGGTACATTATTTTTGTTTTTTTGGTGGCCTTGAGTGTTTTTCCGGTAATTTTTCTACGATTTTAAAAATGTTATTATCTTTTAGTACTGTTCGCATTACAAAGCTTTCTATAACAGCCAAAAGCGATTTAAATTCATCTTCGTTCGGTGCCCATGCCCTATGTGCAGCTGAGTTGCCAGCTTCAGTTACAATTTTAAGTTGCTCTTTTTCTTTTTCCCCGATAAAACCTTCATCTTTGAGAATATCAACTTTCTGGCTTAATGTATATCCAGGGTGAATATCCAGAACCTCAACGGTTCTGTCAAAAATAGTTCTAAGCCCAATTGCCGCCAAAATGAATGATTTATTTTGAAATGCGATATACATTTCGTTCATTATTACATATAGCTGATAATCTTTGCTTAGCACCTCACCAAACCAATCAGGTCTAATTTCTTCCTGCTCTTGAGTAGGATATATTGATATATGTTCGTTATATATCATAAAATCATGCCCCGACCCATCTCTTTCTATGTCGTAATCTTCACTGTGACGGGACTTTATATATGTAAATACTCCATCACACCCCATACACTCTAATAAATTATATTCACTCTCAGCCCAAAAGTAGTCATCCCCATCATTTTTACTCCACTCTCTTTTTGTATGACCTATTGTGAGACAATTTTTTTCACCTTTACAGTATGGGCAAGGCGCTTTAATTTTTTCCATGATAATTATTTTCCGCTTGAGTTAACATCGATACAGCATACATGCAAATAGGTTACAAATGATAACTTGACTGTATGTTTTACCACAATAATGTTTATGTGAAGTAGTTACAAGCATCCCTTTTTCTTTTACCGTAGATTATTTGCATTTATTAACACTGAGTTGGGGCATAATTTCCGCATTTGGCACAGGGCAGACCGCCAGATTGGGTTCTACACTGTGCTATAGATGCGTAACCCCACACCAGATCTAATACGATTTATTGTGGCATTTCCGGCCATTCTATATCCGGAGCATTTTCCGGCTGAACGCGATTCAGTAGCACACGGTATTTTTTCCAGTGTGTCAGGCTTAACTTTTCTTCCTCGGTAGCCATATCTAAATCGACAGCATCCTGCAGCGTGGCAATAATTTCACCTGCATATGCAATCAGCTCTTTCTTCTGAGAGTCAGCCGCTCTGACAAGCGCATCACGCTCTGCATTCTCATCATTCACCCACGCATTTCCGTCCCATTTCTGATAATCCCCATCCGGGGAAATGGCTGTCACGTCTGGAGGTAATGCGCCAAGTTCAGAAATATAAATGGCTGCTCCCGTTTTCGTTTCGTAGACAGTCTTTCCGCGATGATCTTCCATCAACTCCCATTTCATTTCATCTGCATTGAAAACGGCTGCATAACCAGCCGGTATATCAGGCGGCGCAATATCTGTACTGTTTGCAGGCAGACCTGTATACGGTGGAATATACGCGTCACTTTCCCCAATAAATTCATTGGTTCCATCAAGTAAATTAAATACGCGGATAGTTTGTGCTTCTGCACTCATTCTGAAAGCCATTATGCAAGCCTCACAATATAGTTAAATGCGATGTTTTTGACGGTGTTTTCTGTATTACCTGTAGCATTAACGGTAATAGAGTGCCCGTGTGAGCCAATAGCAACCGTGTGTGAATGTGCACCAATACCAACCGTATGATTATGTGCACCAATATCTACCGTGTGGGCATGATTCCCGGCAGCTCCTGATGTGCCATTAAACGATGGGTTGTCAAAGCCTGTTTTACCGGTTTCACCATTAGTATTGGCATTCCCTCTGTAAATGGTATGTGTATGGTTACCAGTGGTATTAGTGGTTTTTGTTCCGTAGTTAAACGTACTGACTGTCTTCGTCCCGTAATCAAACGAACTGGTTGTTTTCGTTCCCAAATCCGTATTTGACGCACTGGCACTGTGAGTATGCGATTTAATCCCGTCCTGTTCCTGTGACAATACGGCACGCCCACTGGCGGGTTTGCCCTTGATTGTCCAGCCGCGCATATCAGGAATAACACCAGAAGGATAGGCTATAGCCAGTTTCGGATATGCTGCCTTATCAAACGTCTGCCCCTGCATGATTGCATAGCCTGCAGGTGGTGTATCTGATGGCCACGGCAGCGGAACACCAGGCGGAAACGCTTCAATATTTGCCGAGCCGTCAAATTTTACGCCGTTAATTGTCCTTGCCGTTTTCAGCTTTGTTGCTGTAGCCGCATTGCCGGACAGTTCACCAGAAAGGCCTGCACTGAATGTCTGTTTTGCCTCCCATGTCTGGGCTTCGTCGATAATTGGTAGCCGACGAATATTGAAGCTACGCTCCCCAGGATTGCCATATAAGCGGACTGTAAAAAAACGATAGTTGGTTTTGTTTGAAGTGCTGCGCCATACCTGCATTGAACGGGCGACACCTCCGCCTTCACTGGGGCCAACAGTGATATTTATCAGGTTAGTATCAATGACGCCCCATTCCATCCCATCGGGAATATTGGTCATATCTGAAAGCCTGACAGTTATCATGCTGCCCGGTATAAAGTCGTAGGTCTGCCAGTCCAGACTGGATAACCTGTCGGTAACACCGCCGACACCTAATTTAGTGAGTAATGATTTTGAGTTGTATACTTCCGCCCATTCCCCCCAGTCAGTTTCACCGCTGGCGCGGGTTCGCTGAAATGTCCGGTTTTTATAGGCATCCGTTGCTGAAACAGTCGTATATGTCTGGATATACGATTCAATATCACAACGTTTTTTCACCTCAACTATTGAGCCAACAGCAAGATCTTTAGAGTCGGTGACAGGTGCATTTGTGGCCTGTTTCGTGACGCTATAAATACCAGGCTTTAAAAGGTCATCAAGATCCCCTGAATAAGTCCATCCCGTGGACTGATACCCAACAGCAATCCAGTCCTCCCATTGTGGATTTTCTGCATCCCATGAGGCTGTCAGTCCGCGAATGTACATAGTCCCACTACGGGTGGTATAACGTTGCATCCTCCCATACAGACCGCCTTCAAAGACTTCCAGAATACCCTGTCCAAAACTCCCTTCCTCCGGGAAATGACGGTCAAATGAGGCTATTGATGTACTACTATTGCGCCATATTCCCAGGTGTTCCGCACCACCTAAAGAATTCAGGTCAATTGACGTGCTTAATGGGCGAGTCCCGCTTGTAATAACTCTCCATGCACTCCATACAGGACTGACAGGGTTCCATTCTGCATCAAGCATCCGAATGTAAATATTACCGGTTCGGGTGGTGTAGCGTTGTGTGCAGTGAAAGCGACCAGCATTGAATACTTCCAGAACCCCATTGCCTTTATCTTCAGGGTAACCAGACTCTGGTTTTGCAGTGGATTGTGACGGACATGACCACGTTCCAAGATATTTTTCTTCTGGGCCATAGGAATCAAGATTGTCAGTGGTTGGAATCATTCCATTGTGTTTCATAAACGTCAGGCTGGTAACGCCAATATTGTCCAGAAAAGCGCCCTTATCTGGAATATCGCCACCGTTCTGGTCTTTCTGCAGACGTTTCTCAGCATTGTCATAGGCTGCTTTTACTGCCTTTGGCGTTGCTGCCAGCTTTTCACTGGTGCTGTTTGTTGCACTGCTTAACTGAGTAAAACCTTTTTCTGTCAGCGTGGCGTCAGGATGGCGGCGGGACTGCTCATGCTCTGCGATTTTGTCATCGACGTAATCCTGCGTCGCCATCACTGTGCTGGCATCAATACTCAGCTCAACAGACGCCACGTTACTGACAATAATGACCATGCGGCAGGTCTGCGCACGCCCGGAGCCTTCAGCCAGTTCAGGCTTATAGCTTTCTGCCATGTTAGCGACCGCAATCAGTGTTCCGGCATCATCATACAGACCAAGTTCACGCATCCAGAAGCCGCCCACTTCTGGCGGTACAACCAGTTCAGCCACGATATAGTTTTTATTCTTGTTATCCACGCTGACTTTATTCAGAGCGTGACGCCAGACCTCATGCACCAGTTTCGTCTGACCGGCATCCGGCACCGGCAATTTGCCATTACCGTCACCCACGGCCATTGCAGACAGGTTTACTTTTTTCCCGCCGGGGACAGTGGCGGCTGCCAGCTTTGCGGCTCCGGCAGTAGTGATAACGGTTTTAAATTTCGTGCTCATTGTTTCTCACTTATCCGGGATAAACAGTAATAACATCACCATCACAGACCACACCGCCTGTATACAGATAGCCGGGAATGTCCTGGATAATGTTCAGACCGATAAGGTGGCGACTTGCGGGTTTGGCATCGGCAATCAGCCGTTCCATTTCCAGATACATCTCCTCCGTGATGCCGCTTTCCAGTACGCCGATATCAAGGCGGAAGGTTCCGGGCGGGTCGTTTGTCTCCCACCATTCCTTTACGTTAATGAGATAGCCGAGCGGCTCCACCACACGCCGGATTGCGCCGACAGTGCCTTTATGACAATGAATGAAATAGGCATCGCGGATAACGGCGCGTTTTGTCGCTTCCGGCCACTTTTCATCCCAGCGGTCAACCGAAAATGACCACGCCAGCCACGGCAGTAGATTTGCCGGGCAGGTGTCCGGGTTCCACAGCTCACGAATACTGACCGGCGTTTTTTCAATTTCCGCACAGGCTTTTGCGGCGGCGACTTCAAGCGGTGATGAGCCAGTCGGCAGCAGTCGCGAATCACTCATCCGAGCCTCCGGTCACGACGCTGTATTCGGTGCAGAAAGACGCCTGCGTACTGTTGAGCACAATGTCGGCCAGTGGTGCGGCCAGCTCGACACGCTGCACGCCTTCCACATGCAAAGCGGCATAAATGGCAGACAGACGGATGTCGCGCCCCAGCCGGTGCTGTGCCGTGATGTACGCTTCCAGTTTTTTCACGGCAGCAGCGCGGATGGGTTCGCTTTCGGGACCAGGGTAAAGGTAAAGCGTGGCGTTTATCTGGTATTCAACAATGGCGGCAGACTGCACGGTCACGCGGTCGGCCACCGGCCTGACGTCCTCGCCATTAAGGGCGTTACGCACCACCGCCAGCAGGTCTTCGGATGCCACACCGTTATTTTCACGTGACAGCACAGAGATGGTGACGCAGGCCGGAGACGGACTGGTGACAGAGATATCCGCGACACGCCCATCGGCACTGCGACCATGATACTGATAGGCTCCCACCGACCCGGCGACGCTTAAACCTTCAAACGCCTGCTGAATACGCAGACGATAATCGGTGTCAGACTCCATCACTGCCGGTGTCGGCGGGATGGTCGAATCATCTGCCGGGGTGATAGTCAGGCGCGTGGTGTTGTAATTGGCACCAATCACATCAAGGTCATTACCGGCTGCACAGGCCAGCATCACCGCCCGTGCAGCCTCATTCACACGCTGACGCCAGATAAGCTCACGATAAGCATTTTCCTCCAGCAGTTTGACGAGAGGCTCAGATTCCAGCGCCAGGGTACGGGCGACCGCCTCCTGCTGGTCTTCCGGGTAAAGGGAAATCAGTGTCGCCTTGCGTTCAGCGAGAATGGTTTCAAAGTCCAGCTCCTCGACCACATCCGGTGCGGGTAGCTGGTTCAGGTCGATAATCGGCATGGTTTCAACTCACAGGGATGGTTAACGAAAGTGGCTGGCCGGTGTCGTTGTGCTGGCCGGTTAACGTGACCGTCATTCGACCGTCAAAACTGCGCGCCGTAGTGACGGATGACAGGGTGACGCGGGGTTCCCATTTCAGCACGGCCATGTAACAGGCGACCTTAATCTGCAACTCAAGCGCCGGGGTCTGCGGCTGGTCAATCATTGACGCCAGCAACGAGCCGTAATCACGACGCATCACCCGTGAGCCGACCGGTGTGCGCAGGATATCGCCGATACTCTGGCTGATATGCTCAAGGTCAGTGACAGTCAGGCCATCACTGCGATTCATTCCGAGATAACGCGCTGTCATAGAGGACTCCCGGTTGTGCCGCCGCTGTCGCCGGGGTGTTTATGGGTATGCAGTACCTTACCGTTTGATGAGAGTTCACCGCCGGTGTGTTCAATGTTGCCGCGCATCGTCCCGCCCTTCTGCACTTTCAGCGTGCCGGTAATCAGCCTGTTGGTGCAGACCACCTCCGGTGTGTCCAGGGTGATGCGGGTTGATGCTTTCACCATGACCACCGGCACCGTGGCAGTAACAGAATCAGAAGCCGTCACGCTGGCCGTTTTAATTCCGCTTACCGTGAGTGCACTGGTTTCGGGTTCATACTCAATCACCGCCCCGTCAGGGAAACGGATATGCAGGGCATCAGCCGACGCAGACGGCGCGGGGTTATCGCCGGAATAAATCCCCGGCAGAACAAACGCCGTGTCAAGTTCACCACCCACGGCCAGAATCAGCACCTGTTCCCCCACGGAAGGTGCCCACCATGTGCGCGAACGTCCTGCGCGATGGGTCAGCCACTGAAGCCAGTCGGTGCACATGCCGCCGGTCTGCACACGGCAGCGACCGGCGTTAAGGTCGGTTTCGACGATAATGCCGGTGCGGATCATGTTGCGCAGTGCGCGCGCGAGTTCCTGAATATTTGCGAGAGTGTTCATAACGGGAAGGATGCCGCCGGGTCATACCGGCGGCAATGTGACGATGAGGTGTCGGGAATGGCACAACTAACGGTCGAGGTGAGCCAGAATAATCTCTTCAATCATCTGCACATCCTCACCGGTAAAGCCGAGCAGAGGACGCGCCGGATAATCAATTTTCTTACCGTCTTTCCGGGTTTCTTCCGACAGACCGAACTGATGCACACTGGCGATTTTCGGTGACTTCCCGCCGTAAAATTCCATTGATGCCTGTTCCGGGCTGGCGCGGATATGCAAAAAACGGCTGGTGATAAGTTTCGCAAACATTTTTCGCTTAACGCGACCGGTCTTTTTTCTGGCGCTCTGCTGCTGGCGTGGCGCATAGGGTGTGCCGTCCGGGGCTTTCTGTGCCATCACCCGACGCTGCTGACTCTGCCGCAGACGTTTCGCCAGTTCGGCACTCAGTCGCCGACGCCCTGACGGTGACAGCGATTCAATCAGTCCGGTCAGCCGGTCTTCAAAACGCTTAAACTCATTCATCCCACTTGCTCACCAGTTCGCCATTGATATACAGCTCCATCGGGCGGGTAACCGGCTCCGGCGGCGGGGGTTCCGGGATATTCTTCACATGCAGTGCGCCGTCCACCTCACTGACCAGTGTGCGCTCGGTCAGCATCAGGCTGATGCTGATATCAAAACTGCTGTCATTGTTGATGTCTGCATAAAACGTGAAGCCCTTTTTCTGGCCTGCGTCGGTGGTCATGATGTCGGGCTGATTTTCCCGCAGCCACGCCAGCACCGGCACGATGAGCAGGTCAAAATCACCGGTAAAGTCGGTCACAATGACATTGAGCGTGTAACGCTTTTCGAATGACAGCGACGTCGCCAGTGTGGAGGCAATACTCCCGTTATCCACGAATATCCGCAGCATATCGGGGTTAGTTTTCAGCACCGTGACGGCATCAGTCAGCGCCCTGCGCAGGCTGTCGGGTTTGAGCATCATTTTCGTCCTGACAGTGTTTAATCATTTTTATCTGGCTGGCACACCGTGCCAGCGCGTTCTCAAGCTGCCGGATATCGGCACTTAAATCGCCGTTCGTCTGCGGGTCACTGCCCGGCATCGGGCAAAGGCTCACTTTCGGGCAGGCGTTGGGGACAATCACTGGCGTCAGTGCAGGCGGGGCGCTGGTGCAACCGGCGCACAGCATCAGGCAGGTCAGCACCGTACCAGTGGCGAAAATCTTCGTTTTCATTGAGTAACCT
Organism: Escherichia sp. E4702; assembly: GCF_963883545.1. NCBI lineage: Bacteria > Pseudomonadati > Pseudomonadota > Gammaproteobacteria > Enterobacterales > Enterobacteriaceae > Escherichia > Escherichia sp. E4702. Next base: position 91,228 of record NZ_CAWORF010000023.1, read on the forward strand.
CGTAATGGTTTTCTCGCGCTGTGCTTCACGCTTCGCGGCGTTCTCCAGCTCCTGACGCAGTGCAACCTGCGCCAGCTCGTTTTTGTCTGCCCTGGTGAGCGCAACATGAAGCTGGTTTTTCAGCATGGTGATGGTCGTCTGCTGCCCGCTGGCGACATTGTTTGCCCTGTCCAGTGAGGTGCGCAGGCTGGCGTTTTTATGCTTCGCCAGAAACAGACCCGCCACCGCCAGCGATAACAACACAACCATCACAATCATCAGCTTTGACATGGTTCCCGCCCCTCAAAACGCTGACGGCAGGCCGTACGTATCAGCCGGAAGAACACCGATACCACGAGATAAATCAGCGCGGTAAAAATCCACCCGGCAGCGACCAGCGAGATAAACGTCGCCACCATCACTACCAGAGCCACCGCCCGTCTGCGCCACGGCACCGGCTGCAAAAACAGCGACGTGACAATCTTCACGGCCAGCGATTCCGGCGGCAGCCCCCGCCCGTAGCGTTCCAGTACATACTCTGTGGCATACACGCCGACACCGCCGGCAACCACACAGATAACCGTCGCCAGAATCGCCCAGGCGGCGACAAAATTGACGGCCACGCTCTGCGGGTAAATCAGGGACAGTGCCAGCATCAGCGCCAGCGACACGTTCAGCATCAGTGAAAGGGATAATTTCTTCATGGTGTTTACTCCGTTTAAGCCGGTACGCCGCCAGCGGTACGCCAGACGGTGACCAGTTTTTCCAGTGAATGCTCACGCTGACCGTAACCGGCACCCGGCAGGGACGCCCAGATATTGCGACAGCGTGAAATGGCGCGCTCAATGCGTCCCGCCCGGATGTCATCCAGTGCACCGCGTTCGCGGATCAACTGAATGGCGAGTCTGTCCTGTGACAACGGACTGAAATCCGGCAGGGCAAGCTGTTTGCGGTAGTGCGGCCAGAACAGATAAAGCTGCTGATAGCGACCGGAGGCCGTGGATTTTTCACCGCGACGGTTAAACACCTTCGCCGGTCGGCCATGTGCGAACGGGTGGTCACTGTAGTCGGTGAAAATTTCCGGCTTTCCGTCCAGTCCGGTGACTATCACGTCATAGCCCCGGTTTTTCGTCAGCGGATGGTTCGCCGTCCCTTCGGACACGGCCAGCATGTCGAGAAAGGCGGCGATATTCTGATGCGTGTTAATTACCGGCATTACTGTTTCCCCCTGCCCTTAAAGCGGCGCTGAATGGCAATCTCAATCACCTGATAACCGGCGATACCCAGCATGGAGCCGATGCCGCACACCGCAGGCAGTGACAGGTCAGGAAACTGCACCAGAACAACACCGGCAACCATCGAGACAAAACCACCGAGCAACATGCGCCCGATAAACAGACGCGGGGTGATGGGTTCACCACCGGCAAGCACCTTGCCGACAACAATCAGCACCCCAATCATGAAAAGCGACAGGACGCTTTTTTCTTCTGCTGTCATGCGTTACTCCCACAGATTGACAGTTTCAGCCACGGGCGCGGTCTGAACGTCGGGCAGTTCGACGGCGGTGCCGTGTGGCAGCACCGCACCCAGTTCAGCCAGTCCCGGATTTGCGGCGAGCACGGCTTCAACCACGCCCTCAGTGCGCCCGTAATACCGGACACAAATGGCGTCGAGCGTGTCGCCCTGTAGCGCAAAGGTCTTCATCAGATTTGACTCACGATGCAGCGCGGCTTGTCCTGGATACGCGCCACCGCCCAGCGCATATCCCGCCACAGTTCATCAATGGTGCTGTCAATGCTGTCGGCCTTCTTGTCGCCTTTCGCACTGGCATCCACGCCGCGATAACGCTCATAAAGCGACGCGGTCGCCATCGCACACACGGCGCGCTCGTAGTAAAAAACTTTGATGCTTTCACCGTCGATGTCGTCCGCCGGGACGTCCGCCAGACGCGTAAAACCGGCAGCAATTTTCTGTTCGCGGTACTCGTACAGCTCCGCATTCGTTTCAGCCATGCCTGACTTGATGGCCTCACGCAGACGGGCGGGGGCGACGGTCTGCTCAAGGCGCATACGTTCCCGGACGCGCTTCGGGTCGATATCGGGAAAAAAGAACGTGTTTTTAATCACCGGCTCGTCGCCTGCCGGTTGCGGGATGACCACCGTACCCTCACCGGATACAGGAGCCTCCTTTCGCGGAATAATCAGCGTCATCATGACTACCTCTGAAAAGTCGGGCGGTGGACGCCGGTGCAGTGTCAGGTGATTCACCGTCACTGACCGGCGTGCCGCCCTGGCGCGGGGCGCATTCGGTTGTTAACTGGCTTTCTTTTTCGGGCGTCCACGTTTTGCCGGGGTCACGCTCCGGGTCTTACGCCGGGCGCGGGTGACCGCTTTTGGCTGCGGCTCCGGCTTCGGTTTCAGCTCCCGCTCCAGTCGTTCAATCTCTTTTTTGACGCCTGCCTGACAGTCGAGCTGTGTCGCACGTTGCAGGTGCGCCAGCGCACCTCCGGCATCACCAGCGTCACGCAGAAACAGACCGGTGATTTTGTGCAGCTTTGCGCGCACTTCATCAGGCATGTCAGCCGTGGCGGTCAGTTCGAGGGTGTCCGTCAGCAGGCGGGTGTCCACAGACTCACCGGCAGCGTGAGCGCGCATGGCCGCAAGCGCCACTTCCTCGGTGAACATGTACGGCGGGGTGCGGCGGTGTTTACCCGGCATGGTCAGACCGTACTTCAGGGCATAACGGGCAATCTCCAGCGCACCGGCAATATCGCCGGTATCCAGACGCCACAGCATGACCGTCATCAGAATGTCATCCTGTGCACCTTTGCCCTGCTCCAGCACGCCGTTCACCCACGGCAACCAGAACGGCAGCAGTTCGCGCTTTTTCGCGGCCTTAAGCTCTTTTGAATAAATCGCTTTCAGTGTGCGCTGGTCTGCGGCCAGCTTGACCAGCATCTGCTCATAGACAGTTGCATGTCGCAGCGGGGCGGCTTCCCGCTGCGCGGTCATCGCTGCCGAGACCCGCATCATGTGGCGCTGTGCGGGACTCGTCATCGGTTACGCTCCCGGCTCTGCGGTCGCCTTAGCCGGTGTGGAAAAATCACCGACCTTAATTTTTTCCACCAGACAACCGGCGGCGTAGTCTTCCACCACGTAATCAATGTTCATTGACTCGTAGTTCTCCACGCGGTCGAGTTTCGGGTTTTCCACAATCACGCGGCGATGGCTGTCATCCATGTAGTAGATGGACAGGTTTTCCAGCTTCGTGATGAGCATCGCATCCGCCGGGAAGTACGGAACACGTACCGCGGGCAGATTACCGATGCGTTTCTGGCTGATGATGACGTCAGCGGCCAGCATTTCGCTGTTGTCCTGCTCCTTGTTGACGATGGGAAAATACTTGTCCGCCAGTAGCTGACGTCCCACAATCACCACAAGGTCAGGGTCTTCCTGATACCACGGCTCAATCAGGTTGTTGGTCGCATCCATCACCAGTGCATCAAGGCTGGCATAATCACCGCCCTTACCCACGCGGATGACCTCAGAGGTGGTGTGACCTTCCTCGTCAGTGACCTTGCTCATCACGCGCGCCGGGGCTTCATTGCGGTATTTCTGCAGCCAGCCGACCGCCACATCCTGCAGCATCGGATTGCTGCTGCGGTCAGAGGTTTCGGCACGCTTCACGCCGTTAAAACCGGCCATGATGAAATCAAGGGACTGGCGTTTGATAATGGCGTTACGGATACGGAGCTGGAAATCCTGATAACGCGCCCACAGGTCCAGCGTTTTGTAGCGGATATAAAAATCGAAGTTAATCTGGTCGCATTCGTACTTGTTTGACGCCAGCTTCGAGAAGTCCTTCGGCTGACGCTCGGTGCCACCGGCGGTGTCGGTGGTGCTGGCGATGGAGCCGGTGACACCAATACCAATTTTTTCCCCTTTCATTTCGCTGACCGGCACAATGTTGATGCGGGTCAGAAAATCAGAGGACTCCTGCATGGTGTTCATCAGGGTCTGGGTGACCGACGGTTCAACGGTGAATTTTTTCGACACATCACCGGCGTCGATGCCGTTCAGTTCGGCAACACGGGACAGGTAGGCATTAAATTTAAAGCGGGTTTCCTGGCGCATATTTGTTCCTGAAATTAAGGGTTAATCGTGAAGGTTTTCCCGGACTGACTGACGACGGTCAGCAGTTCGTCATCAGGGCGTCACCGCCACCGCCGGTGGCCTTGCTGCGGCGCTGCTGGGTCAGACTTTCGGTGTGGTCGAGACTGTTTTTCAGGCGGGTGAATGCCTGGCTGGTTTCATCCGCCCTGTCAGTCACATCCTGCTTAAGTGCGGAAAAGGCGTTTTCCATCTCAGCGAGGCGCTGCTCAGTGGCGCTCAGTTTTTCCTGCACATGTTCAGCAACAGCGGTCACCGCTTCATGCACGTCATTCAGACGGGCGTCATCGCTGGCCTGTTTGCGGCCAAAAATGGATTTCACCTTTTCGGTCAGGGCGGTGAACACGGTTTCAGGCAGGTCTTCAAATTCCAGCTCAACGGGCGTTGCCACTGAAATCAGGTTTTCAGGGCTTAATTTGAAGCGGTTCAGAGGGTTGTGTTTTGCCGTGCGGCAGAATTCCAGGTATTCCGTGCCGAGGCTTGCCGGGTCATCGGTGACGGCCAGACCCACCAGATAACATTTGCCGGTGTTGGCAAAGTTCGGCTGAATTTCCATTGAGGTGTAGACCTTCTGCGCGGCCTTGTTCATCGCGATAAGGTCATCGGTCGGGGTGATTTTTGCAAACAGCGCCCATTTGCCTTTCAGCGCCGAATCATCGTCAATCTTTTCGGCCTTCAGTTCGACCACATCGCCATAACGTTTAAAAATACCGTCAGGCAGGATGCCGCGCAGATGTTCCAGGTTAATACGGCAACCATAGACACGCGGGTCAAAGGTTTCGGCCATTTCCTGAATATCCTGCGCACTGATGACACGCCCGTCACAGGTGTCACCCTCAACGCCGATACGAAAGAATTTTGAGACTTTTTTTGCCATTGTCAGGAGTCCTGAATAGTGATTAGAGGAGTCACATGTCGGCATCAGTTTCCCGACGATGCGCATCCTCCGCCATCAGTCCCGGATGGCTTATCACTGACACAACAGCACCTTAGCGAATCGCGGGGCGCGACTAAGTAGCCTTGCCGTGTATTCATCACGGCGAGGTATTCATGACCATCACCACAGACACCACTCTTTTACACGACCCGCGTCGTCAGGCGGCGCTGCTGTACTGGCAGGGATTTTCCGTGCCGCAGATTGCCGCCATGTTGCAGATGAAACGCCCGACAGTGCAGAGCTGGAAACAGCGCGACGGCTGGGACAACGTTGCCCCCATCAGCCGTGTCGAAATGAGCCTGGAAGCGCGGCTGACCCAGCTCATCATCAAACCGCAGAAAACCGGCGGTGACTTCAAGGAAATTGACCTGCTGGGACGCCAGATTGAACGACTGGCACGGGTAAATCGCTACAGCCAGACCGGCAACGAGGCAGACCTTAATCCGAACGTCGCTAACCGCAACAAAGGCGGGCGGCGCAAACCGAAAAAGAATTTTTTCAGTGACGAGGCCATCGAAAAGCTGGAGCAGATTTTCTTTGAGCAGTCTTTCGAATATCAGTTGCACTGGTATCGTGCCGGGCTTGAGCACCGCATCCGCGATATCCTGAAATCCCGCCAGATTGGCGCGACGTTTTATTTTTCCCGCGAGGCGCTGCTGCGCGCCCTGAAAACCGGTCATAACCAGATTTTTCTGTCGGCCAGTAAAACGCAGGCGTATGTGTTCCGTGAATACATCATCGCCTTTGCCCGTCTGGTTGACGTTGACCTGACCGGTGACCCGATTGTCCTGGGCAATAACGGCGCAAAACTGATTTTTCTCGGCACCAACTCCAACACCGCACAGAGCCATAACGGCGACCTGTACGTCGATGAGATTTTCTGGATCCCGAATTTTCAGGTACTGCGTAAAGTGGCATCAGGTATGGCCTCACAGAGTCACCTGCGCTCGACCTATTTCTCCACCCCGTCCACGCTGGCGCACGACGCCTACCCGTTCTGGTCGGGTGAACTGTTTAACCGGGGACGCGCCAGCGCCGCCGAACGCGTGGAAATCGACGTCAGTCATAACGCCCTTGCCGGTGGGCTTCTCTGTGCGGACGGCCAGTGGCGGCAGATTGTCACCATTGAGGACGCCCTGAAAGGTGGCTGCACGCTGTTCGACATTGAGCAGCTCAAACGCGAAAACAGCGCCGACGATTTTAAAAACCTGTTCATGTGTGAATTTGTTGACGACAAGGCGTCGGTGTTCCCGTTCGAGGAGCTGCAACGCTGCATGGTCGACACGCTGGAAGAATGGGAAGACTACGCGCCGTTTGCCGCAAATCCGTTCGGCTCCCGCCCGGTATGGATTGGTTACGACCCGTCACACCGTGGCGACAGCGCCGGATGCGTGGTGCTGGCACCGCCGGTGGTGGCCGGTGGCAAATTCAGGATACTTGAGCGTCACCAGTGGAAAGGCATGGACTTTGCCACCCAGGCTGAATCCATCCGCAAACTCACCGAAAAATATAACGTCGAATACATCGGTATTGATGCCACCGGCCTCGGTGTCGGCGTGTTCCAGCTCGTGCGCTCGTTCTATCCCGCCGCGCGCGATATCCGCTACACACCGGAAATGAAAACCGCAATGGTGCTCAAGGCAAAAGACGTTATCCGTCGTGGCTGTCTGGAATATGACGTCAGCGCCACCGACATCACCAGCTCGTTTATGGCTATCCGCAAGACCATGACCAGCAGCGGACGCAGCGCCACCTATGAGGCCAGCCGCAGCGAGGAAGCCAGCCACGCCGACCTCGCCTGGGCGACCATGCACGCCCTGTTAAATGAGCCACTCACCGCCGGTATCAGCACCCCGCTGACATCCACCATTCTGGAGTTTTACTGATGAGCAAGAAAAAAGGGAAAACACCGCAACCTGCGGCAAAAACAATGACCGCCAGCGCCCCGAAAATGGAGGCATTCACCTTCGGTGAGCCGGTACCGGTACTCGACCGGCGTGACATTCTGGATTACGTCGAATGCATCAGTAACGGCAGATGGTATGAGCCACCGGTCAGCTTTACCGGTCTGGCAAAAAGCCTGCGTGCTGCCGTACATCACAGCTCACCGATTTACGTTAAACGCAATATTCTGGCCTCGACATTTATCCCGCATCCGTGGCTTTCCCAGCAGGATTTCAGCCGCTTTGTGCTGGATTTTCTGGTGTTCGGTAATGCGTTTCTGGAAAAGCGTTACAGCACCACCGGTAAGGTCATCAGACTGGAAACCTCACCGGCAAAATATACCCGCCGTGGTGTGGAAGAGGATGTTTACTGGTGGGTGCCGTCCTTCAACGAGCCGACACCTTTCACGCCCGGCTCCGTGTTTCACCTGCTGGAGCCGGATATTAATCAGGAGCTGTACGGCCTGCCGGAATATCTCAGCGCCCTTAACTCTGCCTGGCTGAATGAGTCGGCCACGCTGTTCCGCCGCAAGTATTACGAAAACGGCGCACATGCCGGATACATCATGTACGTCACCGATGCCGTGCAGGATCGCAACGATATCGAAATGCTTCGCGAAAACATGGTTAAGTCGAAAGGCCGCAATAACTTTAAAAACCTGTTTCTCTATGCCCCACAGGGGAAAGCCGACGGCATTAAAATTATCCCGCTCAGTGAAGTGGCAACGAAAGACGATTTTTTTAATATCAAAAAAGCCAGCGCCGCAGACCTGCTGGACGCGCACCGCATCCCCTTTCAGTTGATGGGTGGCAAGCCGGAGAACGTCGGGTCACTGGGAGATATTGAGAAAGTGGCAAAGGTCTTTGTCCGCAATGAGCTTATCCCGCTACAGGACAGGATTCGGGAAATAAACGGCTGGCTCGGTCAGGAGGTCATCCGCTTTAAAAACTACTCACTGGACACTGACAACGGCTGAACATCGCCGCCTGCGGGCGGCTTTTTTACACCCCGTCATCACGCCCTCACACGCTCACCACCGCACAAAACATCCCGCAGACCCACCAACGCCCCGGCGCACAATCCAAACGCCGTCACGACGCGCTCAGACGCTGAAAAAATAAAATCAGCACCACCGCCAGCGCGCAGTGCTTTCCCCGCCTCGCCCGCCCGCTTCATGGGTCGGTTTTAATGCAGGTGCATGACATGATTTCTCCGCGCCGACACTGGCACGGAGCACTCTTAACAGATAAACAATAATCATGCATTCTAATGCAGCAACATAAAAGTTTATAATTTCCTCAACAATTTCCCATTGTTCTTATCAAAGGATATCATTGTATAGTCATACCCTTCTAATGCCTCTTTTAAGACATTTTCATCTTCTGATGTAGCAAAAATGATCTGCCCTTGTCCTTTTGTTGTTTCTGCAGCATCTTTAAGTAACTCGGCAAAACTTACTTTATTTGCTTCTTGTTGACGAGGCTCATCAAACACAATCAATCCAGGGTGATTTGTTTGAAATTTAGAACCAACAACAAATAAACTTATTAAATAACCCCAAATGATTCTTATTCCATCACTAGCTGATGTGTCAAAACCTATATCATATCCTTCCCTAGTAGGTAAGTAATTATCTTCTGATATTGACACAAGTTTAGAATCAAAACTTGTAAAATTATATTTTTCTAATCGTGCAACGACTTCTTTATTAAGAAATTTTAACTTATCGGCATCATTACGCGACAAGAAATTATCTGGCAATCCTTTTCTTTTCGCGATAAGCTTTTTATATCTACGGTGTAATGAATCCAACTCCAGTCTAATGTCCAATATACTTTTAATGCCATCGTTAATGGCATTAATTTTATTCTCAATGTTTATTTTACGTCTCAGAAACTCCTCCTGAACAACCATTGAGGGATATTTTGACTCCCTTAATGCATTAATATCAACTCTAATCTTGGCTATTTCCCCCTCTAAATCACTCCTCTCAACATCTTTAAGCTTTAATTGCTTTTCACTATCCGACAGAACAAACTCAAATGCTTTTACTTGCTCTTTAATAAAGTTCAAACTATCTTCATATGTCATCAGATTTTCTTGCGATGAAAAACTTAGCAAATTATCATTATAACTTGCACCACAAGTCGGACAAATATTTGACATTAAATCTGTTGACTTATACGCATCCGAAGATGATATTTTCTTTAAATCTTCATACTTCCTTTTATCTTCCAACAGATTATACAATCTGTTTTTGGTCGCCTGAATTTGATATTGAATATAACTTCTATGCTCACAAATCTCTTTAATCTTTAATTCCAGAGAGTTAATTTCATCATTTTTTTGACCTAATAACTTAACCACTGATAATTGTAAAGTTTGTTCTTCTTGCTCACCAAGAGTGTCAAACTTAATTTCTTGCAACTCTTTTTCCAGTTCATTACGAACATCAACAATAGATCTAACGACACTACCATTTTTAATAATCAAATCTATCTTATAATGATCAAATTTTGCCACTGGTTGTTCAGGAATCCCTGTGACAACTGACGACAATTTAGAAGCAATAACTTCTGCATTGTGTTTAATTAACTTCCAATCATGATAAATAATATCAAGCTCATTTCTTAACGAACTACGCAATAAAATATTATCATTAACATCAAGAGACATTAAAAATTCTAGAGCTCTTTTCTTTGGCTCTTTAATTCCAAATTGTGTTGGTACAGTCGCCATAATTGACGACCATCCTTTTTTTTGCTCAACATACCATGCAGGGAAAAGTACGGATGGATAAAGAATAGTGTCCTTCCCATTATGGTTTGGAACATTTGGCAAACTCCAACCTATAAAATCAGCTAACCACTTATAGAAACCACGTTCCCTTTCAGTATCGCCCTCTCTATGTAAAAAATAAGTACCACTCTTACTTTTTACATTATTCTTCTCATCTATATAAATAACATTATTATTATCGTGACCGATAATATTCCTTTTCAAAGATGCTTCTATTCCCTTATGATTCTTTATTTTTAGCAAAACATAAGATGATATTACACTAACTTCAACATTATCTTTTGTCGTTAGTGCTCTAGTCAAAGATGGAGGGAATGGGATTTTTCCAGAACCGACACCTAATGCCTTTTCCATCCCAAGTGCATATGCAATCCCATTCATGCAAGTTGATTTACCATGAGAATTCTCAACTCTTAATAAAAACAAGCCATTTGAAAAAGGTATACTAACACCATAACGCCCATCCGAAGTATTTGCTACTAACTCCAATGAAATAATTTCCAACGACATATTAACCCACCTGAAATATTTTATTAATGTTAGTTTCGGACAGTCCAGCCTTATGTTTATTTAGCACCAACCTTTCTTCTTTGAACACATCAAGAGAAAGCAATTTCTCAGCGACCTTAAGCCCCTTTTCATTTATTTTGAACGCTCGTTCATTTCTCAAAATAAAATCCTCTGCTAATAATAGCTGTATTGCTCTATCTAAAGTTGGATCCAATCTTACTTCAGGCTTTAAACCTTCTTTGTTTAAAAGCCAGAATTCAAACATTGCTTCATTATTCTCTGACTTTAACATCCAATTAATTAAATGAAGTTTTTTTAAAGAACAGCAACCAGCTCTCCCTGTGACAAGGAATATTATCAGCAACAAACTGCAACGCCACAATGGTCTCATATCACATGGCAAATGTTCAGGTCGTTTATTAAACGTAAACGGCCTTCCTATTATTTCATCTATCGTTATATGCATTTGCTTTTCCATTCTAAAAATCTAAAGGGCATCTTATAAGCCAATCAGAAATAACTCCCCATGTTATCTTATCCAAGTCAGCCTGTTTAAGCGTACTAACTTCCTCTTCAATACATTTCTTTAACAAAGCGATTTCATCTTTCATTATATCTGATGGTTTCGCATCTGATGAAGTAAGAAGAAAGAGACCTACCAAATTACGTTCTCTATGTTGAACACAGTTATAGATAATTTCATAGATATCAACCCAGTCTCTCTTCAAAGCATCCAGCAAGTTTTGATAATCAAGATATTTTTGTATTAAAAACTCTCTATATAAACCCTGCCTAGATACATCATCATTTATCTTAGGTAATTTTAAATTTAGCTTATCTAAAAAAGATGTATTTTCACTAATAAAGTTAGCAGCATTCTCAGCCGTCGCATCATTTATATTAAAGCTTAATTGATAGTTATTTTTGCGAAGAAAGAACGCTTCTTCTATATAATTTCGATCTGTTTGCACTACTATTTGAAAATCATCAGCAACGTAAGAAATCCCTAACTCTCTTACTTTTAATGATTTTTTTGTGCAATATTGACTTAATTTCGCCGATTTATTATATGGTGTAGCTAATATCCAGCGGCTAATTTTTAATGTGCCAAAAAGCTCCTCTAATTCTTTAATGTTATCCTGAGAAAACTTTTTTATATCAGTATAAATCTTTTTTTGTTGCGCTTTATAAAGCTTATCAATATCACTCGACTGCTCAGGCAAGTAACACTGAAAAACATGACCACTCAGAGTGTAACACTCCAGCCCAAAGTCGCCTCCATGCTCATCTGGCAAGTCACAACAGTTAGCAGGCTTATAATGTAGCCAAACAATATTTTTGAAATATGATTCCCACGCTTTTGGGTCACTATAAGGATCGTTATACATCGCCAAGCCCATAAATCAATTTTTTGTAGTATAACTTCTTACACATCAAAGAGTAAATCCACCTAGTTTGCAAATTATCAACCTACAAGAGTGTTTCGGTGTGCAGATTTTTCATATTTAGATTACCACCTCGAAAATGCTTCCCACGCCTTCTGAACATGGTAATGAAATTCTTTTGCGCCATAGTTCACAATTGCACCACGCGCCAGCGCCTCAAGCTCCCATCGCTGCGGCCTGATACCGTTCTGAGCAAGGTCTACACGGATACGGGTAATTTGCAATCGTTCCGACCGGGTCAGCCTGGCTGATGGCGCTATTTCATGCGGTTTTAACGGGCTTCCGTTTCTTTGCTGACGATTTGGTGTTCTCAGTCCGTGTTTTAATGCACCTCTGAGCGCCCTCACGACCTCCGGGTCATTCCATTCGATAACACCGTCATCAACCAGATTAAGCACTGCTGCGGCGTGCTCAGAAGGTGTGGGAGCCGGTAACGAAGTATCACCACCGGTGACCTTTCCACAGTTATTGACAGGACTCCGAGGCGCGGCGATGCCGCTTTTTAAAGTCAAAGGCTCAACGACCGGCACTTTCGGAACAATGCGCCAGTCCGTCGTTCTGGTGATATGAATATGACGCGCGCCGAGATGCGGCGCGTAAATGCCGACCACTCTCTCGACTTCTTCCTCGTACTCGTTAACTTCATCCGACGGACTACGGGCGACCCTGACAGTCTGACAATCGCGCGGGACATTTGCCCCACCCTGCGCGCTGATATACAGCGCAAAATCACCACTGTCTGCGGCGGCGCGTGCAGCCTCGACACGCTCGTCAAACTCATCAGCAATGCTGACGCCGCGAGGCAATTTGCGTAGTTCACGGTAAGCCCCCATTGTCGGCAGGCCAACCGTTTTAAATTGCGGAATGCGCCACGTTGACGCCCATGTGGTAACAGCCGCAGCAGTATCTTTCAGCGGCCTGCCGGTGTCGTTATCGAGCTGCCCATCCAGTGCATAGCCGTCGATATTTTTTGAGATGTATTTCGCGATATACCCCGCAGCACCGCCCCGGTTAAGGTGTTTTGCCTGAAAACGGTTTCGCGCGGCTCCTCTTTCGTCGCCATCCTCTTTGAGCGCATAGCGACGCATGATTTCGATAATCTGGTTACGCTGGCGTGGATTACAAAAAAGCATCATATGCCAGTGCGGCGTTCCGTCGTGGTGTGGCTCGACGACACGCAAACCGTAGACCTGTAAATCATTATCCTTGAATGCCGTGCGCATCAGGCTCCAGATACGGCAGAGATAACGCTGCGCATCCTTTGGATTAAATGCCTCATCGTTCCAGCCGTGATTAAGCTGAACGGTTTTACTTTCGCCTTTTCCGACCTGACGTGTCGGGTGATACTTTGACGGCGCGGTCAGCGTGATAAACATCCCCACATCACCCTCTGCGGCGGCGTAACGCTCAATACCGGCAATGGTGTTCATCAGCTCCATCCGGCGAATTTCTGGATTAGAAATACTGCCCATCACCTTACTGATAAGGTCGATGCGCTCGCCGGTTTCCCTGTTTTCGAGGTCGCACGATTTAAGAAATTCCAGATTTGCCTGGCGGCGTGCACGCACATCACGAATGGCATGTTTACTGGCATAAGGAGAACGGTCTTTATTGACCTCCCCGACAGCAATCAGTAACGCCTCATGCCAGCGCATACGCTGGCCTTTAAGCTGACTAATCCACCACTCATCGTTAAACAGACGGGCAATGGCAGAATATGCCTGCCTCGTGGTCATCTGTCCTTTACGGTATTTTTTCCAGTAGAGAGGGGAAATATTGAAAGCACGTGCAGCGCCAGCAACATGACCATACAGGTGAGCCTGCGCCTCATCCGTAAACAGTGATTCTTTTTCGCCATGCGCATCCACCCAGGCATCGCTGAGTTCCTCATACATCATGAAAAGCTGCGATGAGATACGGGCAGCAAACTTTTTCAGCTCCTTGTCATTCATTCCCGGCAGGCGCGCATAGTGGTCACGCTCTGCCAGAAACAGCAACGACGCGTCGGTGTTCATTTCATGGCGCTGATTCACACGCTCAATGCGCGGCCATAAACGACGCTGAAAAGTGGATGTGAGGAAATAAAACCCGTGCACCGGGCTTTTATTGCGCCGGATGTAGTCATAGCGTGAAGTAAACAGCGAACGCAAAAAGTAAGGCAGGCGGTTAATCGTGGATAAAACACCTTGCACCTGACGCATCTCGTCACGTGTAAGGGGTCTTTCGCGCCCGACAGCCTCGCGTGGCGCGTTCCATGCATAAGCACCGGAAAACGTCTTACCGGTGCCTGCGGTAAATGCTGACGGAGGGACAAAACGCCCGGAGGCTTTAACGGCCATATGAGCCAAAAGCCTCTGAACAACGCCTGCTGAGTTGCTCAACCTGCGCGTTTAAATCAGCAAAAGACTTTGCGCTTCCGGTCAGAATATCGTGATGCATCAGGCCGGAAACGAGCTGGCTTAATTTCGGGTAATAACCAACCACCGCCAGCCATTCCTGACCGGCGTTTTTACCGCTTTCAGCTCTCTTTTTCTCGTGGAGAATAAACTGAAAGCTGTCACTGGTAACGACATAACGTTCGCCAATTTCAATACGAATACTCATGCCATTCTCCGGTAATGCTTGTTTTTTGCTTCAAAGACTGACTGGCAGGAAACACAACGCGTGGCTGACGGATAAGCTGCACGACGGGCAGCAGGTATTGGCGCGTCACACTCTTCGCAAACCAGCGCAGAAGCACCGCAATGTTTTACCCTTGCCGCGTTAATCTGGCGCTCCAGTAATTCAGCCTGTTGTTCCTGAATAAAATCTACGTTGTCCGGCATTACCAGTTCCTTTTGTCGTTAAGGTTTTTAAATTCATCAGCGCAATAGCTGGCGATTTCTGTCGTTAATTTCGTCAGTTCATCCACGGAGGAGATTTGCTTGTGAAACACAGCGCGTTTAACAAGTAAATTGACCACATCAGACAGGAGGTTTAATTCGTTCTGATAAATCGCGATAACAGACTCAGTTATTTCGCGTTTTTCTTTATCAAGACCAAGTTGAATAAGAGACAAATCGCCATTTTTCATAACGGCGATTTTTAAGGCGTTATTCAGTAATACAACTGAACGAGAACAGGACATCAAAGCACCTCCCCGCGAGACAATCCGATATTGTGAAATTTTTCCGACTCCTGACTGAGCAGCTCGACTATCTCCACGCGGGATAACTCCGCCTTTGTGATGTGGCGAATCATGGCATCAAGATGAGAAGAAAAGCGCGTCGCAGCGTCGGCCTGTGCTTCGGTTCTGGCCTGTTGCAGCAGTAATGCGTATTTACCGCACTGATTTTCAGAAACTGTATGCATAACTTTCTCCAGGCAAAAAGAAGCCCCGCACGATTAAGTGCGTTAAAAACTCTGGTTAATTACTTAATGCAGATATTGCTCTGGTTTTACCGACGTCAGAATTGTCGGTGCATACTCAAACAGACTGAATAATTCACGTAATGCACGGAATAAAGCATCACGCCAGTAACATGACTCTTCATTAATTCGCCAGTATGGCTGGTTGAATTCTTTTTCAGTCAATCCGGCATGCATAAATAAAGTACGGCGCTGACTGACTGTTAAAAAACTAATATATGCATACTCACTTGCACCGACCTGACGACGTTTTGAGAATGCCCCACGCAATTCATCAATTGCACATACCAGTCGTTCACGTTCGACGTCGTTCATTTCTTCAAAACGCATCGTTGCGTGACGCTGTTTTAACTGCGCATGAAAGCAAACTGTTAGCCGTTCGCGCTCCATCATCTGATTATAATAATCACATGTATCCTGCCAGCGAGGAACGGCAAGATGCTTACCAATTATCCGGCGCATAGCTGCTGGCTGTTTTTCAACGAGATTGAGCGTCATCACTGTCATTTCCATACCCTCCGGCTTTTCAGAAAGGTCAGAGCCTTTTTTAACGGACTCTGTTTTTTGGTGCGGATAATGATTCCCTTACGCCCCTTACCGTGGGTGATGGTGAAGTCAATCGCCCTTGGGCTTTCGTTACGCAATAACTGAGCAATACAACGAGGTTCCGGCATAACTCCTCCTGAAACAGAGCCGGTTTTTAGCCATGTCCGGCACATGGTCTTGTGGTAAGATCGAATCGCCAAAAACAACCAACCACAAAAGGTGTAAAAATGGACAAAAAAACTGTTACTGTATTTCCAGACAAAATCACTATCGATGGTATTGTCAGTGAGGGTAAGATGAGACTACTCGCACACCTTCATACCGACTTAAACCTAAAAAGCGATAATGTTCTTGCAATTAGTATTCAACTCGAGCAATTAAAAAATCTTCATGCTACTATCGGCGAATACTTAGAGCTGAATAAAGAAAAATAATTTCAATCTACTTTGCGCCATGAGTATTTTTGCATTCCTGGCGCATATTTTTCTACAGCATTAATAATACTCAGCGCATCAAATTCGCTATAACCTTTTTCGTCACCCGATAACTTTGATACTCCGTAGTACACATGACCGATAAACCTGTCATTTTCATAACAAGCTCTACAGTATAGAGTCACATAGTTGCGTAATGGGGTTAGCTCGCAACCAATAATAGAAAGATCACCAAAACGCAAAATCTCAAATTTACTTGATTTGCTTCTTTTTGTTTTAGTTGGGGCATGTTGATTCTGGCTGATTAACGCAAATGACTCTTGTAAATTATTTATAATCTCATTACGTTCATCTCTTTTGTTATTTTCCAGCCTGACACATCCACATTTAATTAAATGCGTCAAAGTCTCAATTTCTGCAGCTCTTACAGGTAAAGCCAGAAAATTAACTTCTTCTTCTAATTTTTTCGCTTCAATTTCTATGTCATCAACTATGGCTGATACGTTAGATTGCCCTTCAATCGACAAAAGTCTCGTGCGCAGCTCGATGATCAACGATTGAATTTTTTTAGCTGCCGTGTTTCCTACTATAGTGTTCATAACATGCCCTCACACCATACGCCCTAATTTCGACTTGCTATAACTAATGCGGTTCTTCCAGTCATGCCATTCTGTCGGAGCTTCATCGACTAGTTGAGCTGCATATTTGTCCCACTCACGACGATTAATCCATAACTCAGCATTCCCCCCTGGCTTCAGTGGGTCTGTCATATAGAACGCAGGGAGCTTGCCTGCTCTCGCCATTTCTGCTACAGCGCGTGGTGTCTTACCTATGTAAAGAGCAAAACCCTCTTTCGACAGCAAATCTGAAGGCACAGCAGCCAATTTAACTGAATGACGTTTTGCTTTTGTAAGAACTGAGACTTCTTGTCTTGTCTCGTCAGAAATTTCAGATCCGACATTCATTTTGCTATTCTCCTAATTGGCTCCACAAACTAAAGCTAGTTAGAGTTGGCTAGAGTTAGGTGTGGAATATCACAACGGATTAAAAATAAGAGATCTGATTCATTATGTCAATTGAGATTCGTGAGAAACTTAAACTTATTCGTGAGTCTGAACGCCTCAAGAAGAAGGAAGTAGCTGAAATGACAGGTATTAATTACGTTACCTATGTGGGGTACGAAAATGGGAAATCATCCATTTCACATGACGCGGTAGTGCGACTTCTGAAACACCCAAGATTCCGTAAATATCGTGACTGGTTCATGTTTGATGAGACAGATCCCGCTGCCGGACAAATAGCCCCGGCGCTCGCACACATTGGGCAAGACTCAACAACCTTGCACCACTCAGACCAAAAGACTGGCTGACGATTTATTCAGCATATGTGTGCAGTAAATGTACGAAAGAAAATTGCATTAATTTTCAAGTAGTAGAAGTAAACAGCGTCATCGGAGGGCTTTATGTCTATTAAAAAGCTCGATGATGGTCGTTATGAAGTGGACGTCAGACCGCAGGGTGCAGATGGAAAACGTATCAGGCGGAAATTTAAAACTAAGGGTGAAGCTCAAGCATTCGAACGTCATGTCCTGGTTAACTACCACAACAAAGAGTGGTTGGAGAAGCCAGCCGACCGCCGAACTCTTACAGAGTTGTTAGGCAGATGGTGGATATATCACGGAAAATCACATGAGCGTGGAGATATTGAACGGGGGCGTTTGACGACAATAATCGCCAAATTTGCAGAAATGGGAGTGTCCAGAGCTGACCAGCTAACAAAGAAAACGATAACTGATTATCGCGTTGTAATGATGAACGATGGTCTTAAACCAGCCAGCGTAAATCGGCATCTGGCAATAATGAGCGGGATGTTCACCAAGTTAATTGACGCCGGTGAATACCACTCTCACAACCCGTTCCGTGAGGTTAAGCGGTTACGTGAAGCTGTTACGGAAATGGCTTTTTTGTCCAGTGAAGAGATTACGCGGCTGTTATCCATGCTTGATGGTGATGAATTAAATGCAACTCTGGTCTGCCTTTCTACTGGTGGACGCTGGAGTGAAGTGTCAAATTTAAAAGCTGAACACATCATTAACCAGATGGTTACGTTTATGAAAACTAAAAACGGAAAGCGCAGGACAATTCCCGTGTCGCAGGACCTGATTAAACGGATCAAGACCAAAAATTCAGGCAGGCTTTTTAATGCCAGTTACTACAAAGTGCGCAACGCTCTCAGGGAAGTAAAACCCGATTTACCTGACGGACAGGCAGTGCATGTTTTGAGGCATACATTTGCCACACATTTTATAATGAATGGAGGTAACATAATCACATTGCAGCGCATCCTGGGTCATTCTAACATTCAGCAAACTATGACCTACGCACACTTTGCACCGGATTTCTTACAAGATGCTGTGACTCTTAACCCGGTGTCAGGAATGTCCATAATGCGTCCATAAACCAGAGTTAACTAGAGCCAATTGAAGCGATATGAGTAATTTAACTAATTGTAATACAACAGAAAATACCGCTGCGGCGGGGGCTACCAAGTCAGTTATTGGTCGCATTCACTCCTTTGAATCCTGTGGAACCGTAGACGGCCCGGGTATTCGCTTTATCACCTTTTTCCAGGGCTGCCTGATGCGCTGCCTGTATTGCCATAACCGCGACACCTGGGACACGCATGGCGGCAAAGAAGTTACCGTTGAAGATTTAATGAAAGAGGTGGTGACCTATCGCCACTTTATGAATGCTTCAGGCGGTGGCGTTACCGCATCCGGCGGTGAAGCAATCCTGCAAGCTGAATTTGTTCGTGACTGGTTCCGCGCCTGCAAAAAAGAAGGCATTCATACCTGCCTGGATACCAACGGCTTTGTTCGTCGTTACGATCCAGTGATTGATGAACTGCTGGAAGTGACCGATCTGGTAATGCTCGATCTCAAACAGATGAATGACGAGATCCACCAGAATCTGGTCGGCGTTTCCAATCATCGTACGCTGGAGTTCGCCAAATATCTGGCGAACAAAAATGTGAAGGTCTGGATCCGCTACGTTGTTGTCCCAGGCTGGTCTGACGATGACGATTCAGCGCATCGCCTCGGTGAATTTACCCGTGATATGGGCAACGTTGAGAAAATCGAGCTTCTCCCCTACCACGAGCTGGGCAAACACAAATGGGTGGCGATGGGTGAAGAATACAAACTTGATGGTGTTAAACCACCGAAGAAAGAGACCATGGAACGCGTGAAAGGTATTCTTGAGCAATATGGTCATAAAGTAATGTTCTAATTTCCCCGTAAAGCGGCAACTTTATTGAGTTGCCGCTTTGTTATTCCTCGCTTCATTCTGCAGAACTAACCACAATGATTAGTTCGTATTCGCTTTACGAGCCAATAGCGGGAATATCAACCCCAACCCCACCAGCACAAATGGTGTAGCGATATTCAGCGCTAGCTGGAAGGTCCACTCTGCAGTGAAGGCTTCCATTTTCGGGAAGATCCCCGTCAAACAGGCAAAAGCAGTAAAGGCAAAACACCAAATCCCGACAGTCATCGCCAGAGACTTATTACGAATAAAGACATATTCCGGTTTATATTTCTGCGCCAGGCGAACTACTGCAATAAACGCCACGAACACCCACAAATAACGCAGTGGCATCACTACTGAGTTCAAATTGAGCAGCCATTTGTAGAGATTATTCATGTCACCAATACCCAGTGTTGGCAGCATAATCAGAATCGCCACCAGCACCAGGGTCAGTAGATAACCATTAACCGGTGTACCTGAATCATTGGTCCGGCACAATCTGGCAGGAATATATTTACTATCCGCATCACCTAATAACACTTTCAGAGGAGCATCGATGGAGAACACCAGAGCGGCGACTTGTCCTAGGGTATTTGCAATGGCGTAAATCACCATTAGGGTATTCCCCATGTTGTAATACTCGCCCAGCTTCTGAAAAGCGTAATACTGACCGTTAGTCATTAAGTCATCAGGAATATTACGCGAGTCAAACATCATCCCCATTGCGAGAGAGCCCAGAATGGCACAAACCGCAACCATCACCGCCAGGCATAGCATCCCTTTTGGAAATTCTTTTCCTGGGTTGCGCGTTTGATTAACGTAGGGAGAAATCTTCTCTGCACCGCCAACCGCGAAAACCAGCATTGAAATAGTGGTAATGTAGGTAAAATCGATATGGGGAATGAACGTTTCCCAGGTAATGTTCGTGGTCGCAATATGCACTTCAGTAATCGCAGGCGCGGTTACTGCCATCGCCACATACAGGAGCGACATGATAAACATCGCAATCCCTGCCACAGAACCGACGATTTTCAGCGATTTCATACCACGTGAAGCGATCCACATAAAGAAGACAAACAGCACCAGCGTTAACCCCTGTAACGCTACGACTGAATATTCTTTGATTAACGAACCGTCACCTTTCATCGCCCAGCCGAGCGCAATCAGAATGGCCTGTGGTTTTTGTGCCAGATAGGGTATATGCACCACCCAATAGGTCCACGCGGCAAGATAAGCCAGTCCGGGGCCCATTGTGTGTTTAATCCAGGTACTGACTCCGCCTTTCCCATCTTTAAAAGTCGACCCCAACTGACCGACAATCAATGCATATGGTGTAAAATAGAGCGCAAATATAAACAGCCATGAAAAAACAACGACCAACCCCTGGTTGGCATAATTATTAACAACATTGCCAAATCCCCAAACCGTAATAAAAGACATCAGTGCAATGTTGTACCAGCGCAACTGTTTTTCCTGAACGTTCCCAGCCATAGATCGATCCTTCGCTATTTTTTTAATAGATATCTGTAAAACGAGGGATTATGCGCGGCTAATAAGAAGTACGAAAATAGCGGAATGAAAAATTATAACCTGCTGCACAATTTATTTTTCCATAAATGAAATTTGGTAAAAGCAAGTTGTATAGAGGAAACAAAAAAAACAGAGTGCGATACAGCATGTTCACACTCTGCACTAATTCATTTACACATGAGCGACAGGTTTGGGTGTATGACCGGCGTTACGCAGCAGCATCAACAAGTAGATAAATGACACACTGGCAATCATAATAAATAACAGTTTATCGGAAAAATTCTGCATCAGTATGGCGGTAAAAGACGGACCAAGCAGACTACCGACTGTATAACTCAACAGTAAAGCCTGATTCATCGCCACCAGTTGATGATGTTCAACCTTCTCACAAGCCCAGGCCATCGCTACTGGATACAGCGTGAACCCCGCAGCACCAAGAATAAACAATGAAGGCGCCATCGCGGCCTGGCTTAACATTGCAATACTACCAAGAATGACAACAAAAACCTGAACGCGCAGTACCAGTAGACGACCAAATTTATCCGCCAGACGCCCAATAGGCCACTGCCCAAGGATTCCTGCGCTGACCAGTACAGCCATCCAGAAACCGATGCTGGCGTTATTGATCCCCTGATGGTTAAGATACAATGGCATCAGACCATACAGAGAACCCAGGACAATCCCGGAGATAATACAGCCATTGACCCCAAGCCGTGCCTGACGGAGTTTAAGCATTGATGTAATCGGCGTAGCCGGATGTTTTTCCGTTTGCTGATTCAGAATACGAGTAAACAACAACGGTAAGATGCCTGCCAGTATCAAACCCGTTGCCCACGGTAACACGGCCATCAGCTCAGTCGACACTTTGCTGACCAGTAACTGGCCTAAAAACGTCCCCACGTAATAAACCATCATATACGCAGCAAGCAGCCGCCCACGGTTACGGGACGTCCCACTGCACATCAGCGCGCTTTCAACCACGACCCAAATCATTGCGCAACCAACGCCTGCAACGAAACGCCAGGCAAGCCAGCTCCAGAAGCCAATCATAAGGCCAAGCCCGGCACATCCAGCCGCAAAAATAAACGACGCCAGATAGTAACTACGATTAAACCCAAATCGTTTAATGACATACCCTGTTAGCAGGGTACCAACGAGGTTACCTGTAAAATATGACGAGCTGACAACGCCGACCTGCCATGTGGGCAAGTGTTCCTGAGCGAGCCATAGAGGCACGAGCGTATTCAGCACCGCAATCGCCAAAGTCAACAAAAGCAGGCCAGACAGCAAGAGCATGACAGGCCGGGTATACGTGGACATGAATTAAAACCGTGAGGAAGTTCAAATTTCATGCGCATCATGCCACCAACCAAAACATTGTCAATGGGGGAAAATACGTACATAACGCAGCGGCTGTATTATCGATTTATATTACTCATTCATAACACTAATAACGAAAAGATAATCAGTCTCATCTAATTGTTTTTATTGATCTAACATAAAGTTCATATGGTTAGTTCAGTCGAAAAATTTCATGGTCACAGCAAACCTGAATTTCCCGTCTATGCTTTCAGGGCAACGCATCGCGTCTGAACGATTTCAGGCGTACCACTGACTCTCAAAAGGAGAAGAGAATGACCAAACCGTATGTTCGTCTCGATAAAAATGATGCTGCTGTTTTGTTAGTTGATCACCAGGCTGGTTTGCTTTCCCTTGTGCGGGATATTGACCCCGACAAATTCAAAAATAACGTGCTGGCGCTGGGTGACTTAGCAAAATATTTCAATCTCCCCACCATTCTCACCACCAGTTTTGAAACCGGCCCTAACGGCCCATTAGTCCCCGAGCTGAAAGCACAGTTTCCGGATGCGCCTTATATTGCGCGTCCTGGAAATATTAACGCCTGGGATAACGAAGATTTTGTCAAAGCAGTTAAAGCGACAGGTAAAAAACAACTGATTATTGCAGGGGTGGTAACCGAGGTTTGCGTAGCATTCCCGGCGCTTTCGGCTATTGAAGAAGGGTTTGATGTATTTGTGGTAACCGACGCTTCTGGAACCTTTAACGAGATTACCCGGCATTCAGCGTGGGATCGTATGTCACAAGCTGGCGCTCAATTGATGACATGGTTCGGCGTGGCTTGTGAACTGCACCGCGACTGGCGTAACGATATTGAGGGACTGGCAACGTTGTTCTCTAATCACATTCCTGATTATCGTAATTTGATGACCAGTTATGACACGTTAACGAAACAGAAATAAGAGATAACCGGGGCCGAAACCCCGGTTATTACACCTTAACTGGCAACAGCCATGCCAACGGTCATATGCAAACCGTAGAATACCCCGCGGCCGATTAATTCCCCTGCGAGAAGCAGGATGAATGATACGGAAAGCAGAGGCACCGCAGGCTGAAAGCCTTTCACCTGCGGTGCAATCCACAAGCACAGTGCCACGGCCAAAAGCACAATCCGCCAGGACATCAGCGCACCGTAGTCAGGCACCAGTGCAGCAGCCTGTTGCACTGAACTATGAATGGTCGCCAGTTCTGCGCCCTGCATTACTGACATCACGCCACTCACCACCAGTGCCAACACGGAAATTGCAGACAGCAGACGCATCGCCCAGCCATCAACGCCAGCCAGGCTCAGCAACAGGTAACCCAGCAACGGGCCGCCCATAAACATGGTCAGGAAGAAGCCCATCGGCGTCCAGATACTGTACCAGGTCGGTACGGTATCGATGCTGTTATAGACACGCACCATCATCCAGACAAAGACCACGCCGAGAACCATCGTCACCACCAGCCAAAGCGTGCGTAATGCCGGTGACAATTTTTTCAGCATCGCCAACAACCAGCCGATGCCACCTACGGCAAAAAAGATCGAACCGCTGGCGATTTCGTTACTCAGTGCTGAAGCCCCTACCCGGTTAAGCGAGTTAAAGGCGCGCATTGGTGAGCCAAGATGGAGCATAGAGGCGATAAACCCAATGCCCATCAGAACCCATAAGCCAAACATGCAGGCGATAACACGCTGCTGGGCTTCTGCTCGCAGGTCACCTTTAAGCAGTGCCAAAGCCAGAACGATAAAACCGCCCGCCACACATTGCCCAAAGACCGTGAAGATCATCAGCGGCCATTCATGCCATCCACTTCCCATCTCACACCTCCTTCGGGTTTGCCAGATAGCCAGTGGTATCCCCGGTTGGGCGGCTATTGGCGTTAGGTTTGATCACAATATTCGGTTTGGTGAAGTGCGCACGCGGCAACGGCGCAACAGCCGCCAGATCGCCGTGTTTTTTACGCAGCTCGTCGATAGGTCCGAAATCCAGCGCCCGTAGCGGGCAAGATTCGACGCAGATCGGTTTTTTACCTTCTGCGACGCGGTCATAGCAACCATCACATTTGGTCATATGACCTTTGGTTGCGTTGTACTGCGGTGCGCCATACGGGCAGGCCATATGGCAGTAACGACAGCCAATACACACATCTTCATCGACAACGACAAAACCATCTTCACGTTTATGCATCGCACCGCTTGGGCAGACTTTGGTACAAGCCGGATCTTCGCAGTGGTTGCATGAAATCGACAAATAGTAGGCAAATACGTTTTGATGCCAGACGCCGTTATCTTCCTGCCAGTCTCCACCAGCATATTCATAAATGCGGCGGAAACTAACTTCCGGCGTCAGATCTTTGTAGTCTTTACAGGCCAGCTCGCAGGTTTTGCAACCGGTGCAACGGCTGGAATCAATAAAAAATCCATACTGAGTTGTCATCGGTTACTCCTTACACCTTTTCAACCTGAACAAGGTTCGTATGTGATGGATTCCCCTTGGCAAGAGGAGACGGACGTTGAGTGGTCAGTACGTTAATACAACCGCCCTTATCGACACGTTTCGCATCCGGGTCATACCAGGCACCTTCGCCCAATGCGACCACGCCCGGCATCATTCGTGGCGTCACTTTCGCCTCAATATGGACTTCACCACGATCGTTATAGATCCGCACCTTATCGCCGTTGCTGATACCACGTTTTTGCGCATCAAGTGGGTTGATCCACATTTCCTGACGGCAAGCTGCTTTCAGCACGTCTACGTTACCGTAAGTCGAGTGAACACGAGATTTGTAATGGAACCCCGTAAGCTGCAGCGGATACTGTTTGTTGAGCGGATCCTGATAACTTTCAAAGCCCGGTGTATAGATCGGCAGCGGATCGATCACATCGCCTTCCGGCAATTCCCAGGTGGCGGCAATGTCAGCCAGCGCCTGTGAATAGATCTCAATTTTGCCCGATGGCGTGGTCAATGGATTAGCCTGCGGATCTTCACGGAAGGCTTTGTAAGCAACGTGATGCCCTTGCGGATCGCGCTTTTTAAAGATCCCCTGTTTGCGGAACTCTTCAAATGTTGGCAGTTCCGGAATCGCTTCGCGCGACTGGGCATACAGGTGACGCATCCACTCTTCCTGGGTACGACCTTCTGTAAACTGTTGCTCGACGCCAAGACGTTTTGCCAGTTCGCTGGTCATCTCATAGATAGTCTTACATTCAAAGCGCGGTTTAATGACCTGGTCGTTGAAAATGACGTAAGACATATTCCCGCAGGAGGCATCCAGCGCAAAGTCCATCTGTTCGGAGGCAGTGCAGTCCGGCAGCAGGATGTCAGCATATTTTGCCGATGAGGTCATGTGGCAGTCGATAACCACAATCAGCTCACACTTCTTATCATCCTGGAGGATTTCATGGGTACGGTTGATTTCCGAATGCTGGTTAATCAGGCAGTTACCGGCATAGTTCCAGATCATCTTGATCGGAACATCCAGCTTATCTTTCCCGCGCACACCATCACGCAGTGCCGTCATTTCCGGGCCACGTTCAATGGCATCGGTCCACATAAACATGGAAATGCTGGTCTGAATCGGGTTTTCCAGAGTAGGCATCCGCACAAACGGTAAGCTGTATGAACCTTCTCGCGCACCGCTGTTACCACCGTTAATACCGACGTTCCCGGTGAGGATTGCCAGCATCGAAATGGCACGCGTGGCGATTTCGCCATTGGCATGGCGCTGCGGCCCCCACCCCTGGCTGATAAATGCCGGTTTGGTGCTACCGATTTCACGAGCAAGTTTGATGATTTTATCTGCCGGGATACCGGTAATTTGCGAGGCCCATTCCGGTGTTTTGGCAACACCGTCTGGCCCGTCACCCAGAATATACGCTTTGTAGTGACCATTTTTCGGCGCGCTGGCAGGCAACGTTTTTTCGTCGTAGCCGACACAATATTTGTCGAGGAATTCCTGATCAACCAGGTTTTCGGTGATCATGACATACGCCAGACCGTTAACCAGTGCCGCATCTGTTCCCGGACGAATCGGGATCCATTCATCTTCGCGTCCGGCGCCCGTATCGGTATAGCGCGGATCGATAATGATCATACGTGCATTTGATTTTTGCCGCGCCTGCTCCAGGTAATAGGTCACCCCGCCGCCGCTCATACGCGTCTCGCCAGGGTTGTTACCAAACAGCACCACCAGTTTACTGTTTTCGATATCTGACGGACTGTTGCCATCGGCCCAGCCGCCATAGGTATAGTTCAAACCTTCGGCTATTTGCGCCGAGGAGTAGTCACCATAATGGTTCAGATAACCGCCGCAGCAGTTCATCAAACGCGCAACCAGAGTATTTCCCGGCGGCCAGGAACGGGTCATGGTGCCGCCCAGCGTACCGGTACCATAGTTCAGATAGATGGATTCGTTACCGTACTCTTTTATCAGGCGCTGCATATTCGTGGCGATGATATCGTAGGCTTCTTCCCAACTAATACGCTCAAACTTACCTTCACCGCGAGCACCTACTCGTTTCATCGGATATTTCAGGCGGTCGGGATTGTAAACGCGGCGACGCATAGAACGCCCACGCAAGCACGCGCGCACCTGGTGCAGTCCTTCGTAATTGTCATCCCCGGTATTATCCGTTTCGACATATTTGATTTCGCCGTCCACTACATGCATACGCAGCGGACAGCGGCTGCCACAGTTAACTGTACAGGCGCTCCATATCACCTTTTCGTCTGAATTTGCCGGAGCAACACTATTAGCTGCGTGCGCAATCCGGCTAAAGGGTAATGTTAACGCGCTGCTGGCCATCGCCAGGCCGCCGATCGCTGTCGTTTTTACCAAACCACGGCGACTCACCTCAGCAGCCAATACCGCATCAGGAATTTTCGTTTTCATAATGGCTCACTCAAGCTTGCTTACGATTGATTCCAGTAACAAACCGTCTTGTGTAATTATTTTCATAGCGGTGCGCTATATAGGCTTGTATACATCGAATAATTTGAAAATCAACGAGATAGGAAGATTTTCACTCGAAAGTAGTATTGCGCTTAAGTGACGAGTAATTATTGTTTGGTATCAAAGGGAGATAAAAAAAGCGCCCGCAGGCGCTTTTTTAGATTCAGAATAGTTGGATATTAGCCGATATATTCCAGTCCGTTCATATACGGGCGCAGAACTTCTGGTACTTCAATACGACCATCAGCCTGCTGATAGTTTTCCATTACCGCAACCAGCGTACGACCAACAGCCAGACCAGAACCGTTCAGGGTATGAACCAGACGGGTTTTCTTGTCAGACTTACTGCGGCAACGTGCCTGCATACGACGCGCCTGGAAATCCCAGACGTTGGAGCAGGAAGAGATCTCGCGGTAGGTGTTCTGTGCCGGGATCCATACTTCCAGGTCGTAAGTTTTGCAAGCGCCAAAGCCCATGTCGCCAGTGCAAAGGATGATTTTGCGGTACGGCAGGCCCAGCAGTTGCAGGACTTTCTCCGCATGACCAGTCATCTCTTCAAGTGCCGCCATTGAATCTTCCGGACGCACGATCTGAACCATTTCAACTTTGTCGAACTGGTGCATACGAATCAGACCACGGGTATCACGACCATAAGAACCGGCTTCAGAACGGAAGCATGGGGTATGAGCGGTCATTTTGATCGGCAGATCATCTTCATCGATGATTTCACCGCGAACCAGGTTGGTCAGCGGAACTTCTGCAGTTGGGATCAGCGCGTAGTTACTGGTATCAGCTTCTTCTTCCAGCGGACGAGTATGGAACAGATCACCAGCAAACTTCGGCAACTGACCCGTACCGTACAGCGTATCCTGGTTAACCAGGTACGGGACATAGTTTTCGCTATAGCCATGCTGCTCGGTGTGCAGGTCCAGCATAAACTGCGACAGTGCGCGGTGCATGCGAGCGATCTGCCCTTTCATCACCACAAAGCGCGAACCTGTCAGCTTAACCGCTGCCGCAAAGTCGAGGCCGGAGTGCATTTCACCCAGCGTCACGTGGTCACGAACTTCGAAGTCAAATTCACGCGGGGTACCCCAGCGGCTGACTTCAACGTTGTCATTTTCATCTTTACCAACCGGCACTTCATCTGCAGGCAGGTTAGGGATTGTCAGCGCGATATCGCGAATTTCAGCCTGTAAAGCATCCAGCTCGGCTTTTGCTGCATCCAGCTCTTCGCCCAGTTTGTTCACTTCCAGACGTAAAGGCTCGATATCTTCCCCGCGCGCTTTCGCCTGGCCGATGGATTTCGATCGAGAGTTACGCTCTGCTTGCAGGTTTTCCGTTTTGACCTGCAATACTTTACGACGCTCTTCAAGAGCGCCCAGCTTATCTACATCCAGCTTAAAGCCCCGGCGTGCCAGTTTTTCAGCGACTGCGTCTGGCTCATTACGCAGCAGATTGGGATCGAGCATGCTTATCCTGTGCTTATCGAATTAAATGGGAGATGTGGCCACAGCCTGCGACCACAGGGATACAGTAACAACATTACCGCAACGATAACATTAACGGTAGCGTTTTATGGGGCTATTTTGATCCTGTTCAGCCAGCCAGGCGAGCTTTTCGCCAATCTTGCCTTCAAGGCCTCTGTTTGTCGGGAAATAATAGCGCGTTTGTGCTATTTCCGGCGGGAAGTAAACCTCACCGGCAGCATAAGCGTTTGCTTCATCGTGGGCGTAACGATATTCCTGCCCGTAGCCCATTTCCTTTATCAGTTTGGTTGGCGCATTACGCAGATGTACCGGCACGTCATAATCCGGACGTTCACGGGCATCAGCTAACGCGGCTTTAAACGCGGTGTAGACAGCGTTACTTTTTGGCGCACAAGCGAGATAAACAATCGCCTGGGCAATGGCGCGTTCACCTTCTGCCGGGCCTACGCGGGTAAAGCAATCCCAGGCCGCAATCGCCACTTGCATTGCCCGCGGATCGGCATTACCGATATCTTCTGAAGCAATCGCCAGGCAGCGACGAGCGACATATAACGGATCACCGCCCGCAGTAATAATCCGCGCATACCAGTAAAGCGCTGCATCGGGTGCGCTACCGCGTACCGATTTATGCAGCGCGGAAATCAGATCGTAAAAGCGATCACCTTTGTTATCAAAACGAGCGCTACGCTCACCAGCAATTTCGGTGAGTAACTCAGGCTTCAGGACACGTTTGCCGCTGTCATCGACTTCGGCCATATCCGCCATCATTTCCAGCGTATTTAACGCCCGGCGCGCGTCGCCATTCACCAGTTCAGCAATCGCGCGGCGTGTTTCATCTGGCAGAACAATATCCTGCCCACCGTAGCCGCGGGTTTTGTCTTCCATCGCCTGAGTCAGTACTTGCTCTATATCCTCGGTGGTCAGGGATTTGAGCAAATAGACACGAGCACGGGAAAGCAGCGCCGAATTAAGCTCAAACGACGGGTTTTCAGTGGTTGCGCCAATAAACGTGATGGTGCCATCTTCAATGTGCGGCAGAAACGCATCCTGTTGGCTTTTATTAAAGCGATGCACTTCATCAACAAACAAAATGGTACGGCGACCGGCATTGCGGTTTTGCCGCGCGCGCTCTATCGCTTCGCGAATTTCTTTCACGCCAGAAGTGACAGCAGAAATACGTTCCACATCAGCATTTGCATAGCGGGCGATCACTTCGGCAAGGGTAGTTTTACCGGTACCTGGCGGCCCCCAGAGGATCATGGAATGCAGATGTCCGGCTTCGATAGCGCGCGGCAACGGCTTCCCCGCAGCCAGCAAATGTTGCTGGCCAATATACTGTGCTAAATTTTCTGGCCGCATACGTGCGGCCAGAGGTTGAAAAGTATTATCCGAAAAATCGAGCGACAGATTGCTCACTCAGGTGCCTCTACTTACGTTGATCATCTACCGTTACGCCTTGCGGCGGGGTGAAGGTAAATTTCGCTGCATCCACAGCCCCATTTTGCTGGGATTTCAGCTGATAACTGCTGCGTTGATCGTCCTGTTCCACCGCGCTGAATTGATGGATGGTGCCATCACGGCCCACGTTAATAGTGAACTGCTTCAGATTGCCATTGCTGGCTTTCGGCGTCAGGACAAAATCATCGCCGTTCTGTTTGATGTTGTACTGCTGCCAGTCGCTGGACTGGTTACGTGCGATCAGCATAAATGGCGTATTCCCGGTGGCATCTTTCAGCCAGGTCGCCGTAGCCTGTTCAACAAACGGGTTATAGAACCACAGTGTTTTACCATCAGAAACCAGAATGCTTTCATCAGGTTGAGTCATATGCCAGTTGAATAAGTTTGGACGTTTCACCCACAGATCGCCCTGACCTTCCTGCACCGCCGCGCCGCTACCGTCAGTCACTTTTTGTGTGAAGCTGGCGTGGAAGCTGCTGACTTTATCCAGACGGCTTTTCAGATCGCTTGCGGCATCAGCCCAAACACTGGACGCCACTAAACTTGAGAGTAATGCACAGGTGATGGCAATTTTTTTCATCATTGTTCCTCAAATTACGTCACTCCCGATCGGGAGTTCCCTCTACTCTCTATTCCAGGCTAATAATCAGCTTGAGGAAAGAAGAAAATACTGAATTTTCAGTTGATAGAGTGCCGGATGCGACACTATCGCGTCTTATCCGGCCTACGATGCACTAATTAGTCAAACGGTGGCGGAGCCAGTACTTCACGATTACCGTTGTGACCCTGTTCGCTGACGATCCCTTGCGCTTCCATCTGTTCAACAATGCGTGCAGCACGGTTGTAACCGATGCGGAACTGACGCTGAACACCAGAAATAGACGCTTTGCGTTTTTCAGTGACAAACGCCACCGCCTGATCGAACAGCGGATCCAGTTCTTCAGCACCGTCGAAACCACCAGCTCCGCCTTCGCTTTCGCTGTCGGAGGTGATGCCATCTACATACTGCGGACGACCACGCGCTTTCCAGTCCTGCACCACGGCATGAACTTCCTGATCGCGAACAAAAGCACCATGGACACGTACCGGCATGGTTGAGTTCGGCCCGGAGTAAAGCATATCCCCCATACCAAGCAGTGATTCCGCGCCAGCCTGATCAAGAATGGTACGTGAGTCGATCTTGCTGGATACAGTAAAGGCGATACGGGTTGGAATGTTCGCTTTAATCAGCCCCGTAATAACATCCACCGAAGGGCGCTGCGTTGCCAGCACGAGGTGAATACCTGCAGCACGGGCTTTTTGCGCCAGACGCGCAATCAACTCTTCCACTTTTTTACCTACCGTCATCATCAGGTCGGCAAATTCATCCACCAGCACTACAATGTACGGCTCTTTTTTCAGCACTGGATGCTGGGCATCCATACTGTCACCTGGCTTCCAGTACGGGTCTGGAATCGGACGCATCATTCGGTCCGCTTCAGCAATTTTTTCGTTATACCCCGCAAGATTACGCACTCCCAGGGCCGACATCAGCTTATAACGGCGTTCCATTTCATTTACGCACCAGCGCAGAGCGTTGGCAGCATCTTTCATGTCGGTAACGACTTCCGTTAACAGATGCGGGATGCCTTCATAAACCGAAAGCTCCAGCATTTTCGGGTCGATCATAATGAAACGAACATCTTCCGGCTGCGCTTTATAGAGCATGCTCAGGATCATGGCGTTTACTCCCACCGACTTACCGGAACCAGTGGTCCCCGCAACCAGCAAGTGAGGCATTTTAGCCAGATCGGCTACGACCGGATCGCCTGCGATATCTTTACCCAAAACAATCGTCAGCGGCGATGGGTTATCACGGAACTTCGCGTTATCCAGCACTTCGCGCAGATAAACGGTTTGTCGTTTTTTGTTCGGCAACTCCAGACCTACGTAAGGTTTGCCAGGAATGACTTCAACCACGCGCACCGCCACGGTCGACAATGAACGGGCAAGGTCACGTGACAGGTTAGAAATACGTGCTGCTTTTACGCCCGGCGCCAGGTTCAACTCAAAACGGGTGATTACAGGTCCTGGTGAATAATTGACCACATCAGCTTTAATGCGGAAATCGGCCAGCCGTGCTTCTACCAGACGCGCCATTTGCTCAAGCGCAAAGGTATCTACTGGCTCAACTTCGCTTGGCGGTGGTGTCAGCAAATCCAGCGAGGGTAGTGGCGTCGTTGGTTTATGCAACGGACGGCTATCACCGTTGCGCATTAACAACGGATGAAGCAGGGTATCCTGCGGCTGTGGCGCTACCGGCTGCTGCGGCTGTTGATACTGCGGCTGCGGCGCCACCGGTTGTTGCGGCTGTTGATACTGCGGCTGCGGCGCCACCGGTTGTTGCGGCTGCTGATATTGCTGCTGCTGCGCTACCGGTTGCTGCGGTTCAACAATGGGCGTAAACAGCGGCTCGTGTGGGCCATCATCCACCAACGCTTTCATCGGTGAAAATTCAAAATCATTCAGCGAGAATGGATTTGCTCCCGCAGGTTGTTCACCGGAATAGCGTTGCTGCTGAGTCTGGGCAAACTGACGAGCCAGTTCAGCCTCTGCCGCTGCATCTTCATCTTCAGGGTTAACTGGCGCATCATGCTGATACTGTTCACCATAGCGTTGCTGCTGTGCCTGGGCAAACTGACGTGCCAACTCATCTTGCTGCATCGCATCGATTTCATCATCGTTATACTGATCGCCAGAATCGTATTGATTGCGCTGCGCTTCGCGAGCTTTCTCTTCGGCGGCTCGTTGTGAAGGTAGTTTAATGCCATACGATGCCAGTTCACGACGAGTCGGAACACGAATACGTTTTGGTCGTGGCAACTGCGGGCCTATCCCCTCTTTCACTTGTGGTCGAGGTCCACCGCTATTTGCCAGGCTAAAAACAGGTGCAGCAACCGTTGCTGCGGCCCCCGTCGCCAGAGTCGCTTTCTTCACGCCCGATGCCAGCGGCGAAACACCAGCCACGGCTTCTACCGGAGGGACTGCGGCAGCAGTCGGCGATGACTGAACAGATTTAGCTGACTGAACAGGTCTAACAGGCTCAGGTTCTTTAACTGGTTCAGGAATAGGCTGATACCAGGCGGCGAGCTGCTCACGTTCGCGCGCACGCTTCTCTTCAACTTCTTCAAAGTAGTAAAGCGGCGGACGCGCAGGTTTTGTTTCTTCAGCAACCGGTTCAGGCTCCACAACAGGCGGCTGCTCAACCGGGTGCGGCTGTTGACGCAACGTCTCCTGAACGGCTGGCTGCTGGTAATTTTGCTCAGGATGGTATGTAGACTGCGCCGCAAAAGTGGATTGTGTCCCCTCGGCTTGCCACGCGTTATCAGCCACTGGCTGTTCAGGCACTGGCGCATAATAGGGTTGTTGAACAGGTTGTTCCGCAACAGGTGCATAATATGGTTGCTGAACCGGCTGTTCAGGCACTGGTGCGTAATAGGGTTGTTGAACAGGTTGTTCCGCAGCAGACGCATAATATGGCTGCTGAACAGGTTGTTCCGCAGCAGGCGCATAATATGGCTGCTGTGACTGCACAGGTTGTTGCGGATAACCTTCCGGCGCTGGGGCAATGACCGGCTCGCCCGTTTGCGGTCCTGGCGCAGGCTGCCAGGCAACAGCAGGTTGAGCAGGTGGAACATCAACCGACGCAACAGGCGGCGTCTGAGTAACAGGCCCAACCGGAGCAGCCCAGCTTTGCGTCGCCGTGGTAGCAGCTGCTGCCGCAGCAACAGGTTCGGTAATTGGTGCACCGCTTAATAATGGATCGTATTCGTCATATTCTGGCTGCGTTGCACGGTTGCCCGAAAAGAGGACATCATCAGGATCAGCGGCTACGCCGCGCGCAGTGTAGGTAATGTCGTCTTCATCATCCATCCGCTTACCGGAGAACAATGCAGCGTCTGTTTGCCGCCCCATCGGATTGATGAATTTTTCCGCCAGACGTTTACGACGCGCTAACGCGCCACGAAGAATACGAGCACGGCGCGATTCATGCTGTTTGCCGTTTTTCTCGTCTTCATACTCTTCGTCGTCTTCATACTCTTCTTCATCAACCCAGGTATCATCGCGACGAGTGCGGTTACTGGCGAAAGTGAGGATGTTTAAAATCCAGCCCCCCAGTTTTTCGGCAATGGTCACCCAGGACCAGCCGGTAAACAGCGTCAGGCCAGCCGCCCAAACACAGAGCAGCGCAATGGTCCCACCACTGCTGTGCAACAGCGGCTGTAGCGTAGTGCTTAATAAACTACCGATTACACCACCGGAGGCAAAATACCAGATGTCGTCCGCGTTGATTGCCGCAAGGCCACAGGACGTAAGGATAAGCGCCAGCACGCCAATAATTCTTAGCGAAACGGCGAAATAGTCAACGTACTCATCACTGGACTGATGACGCCAGGCAAACCAACAGCCGCCAACAATAATGACCGGGATGGTGTAAGCCATCACGCCAAAAATGAAGAACAGCGTATCTGCCAGCCACGCGCCAGGCGTCCCGCCTAAATTATGGATAGGCTCATGCCAGGCCGTTTGCGACCAGCTGGGGTCCGAAGGGTTAAAGCTTAATAAGGCTGCCATCAACCAGACGGCAAACAGGACAATAAGAATCAGCAACGCCTCCAGAAGTCGGCGCCCGCTGCTTAACTTTGTCAATGTGACTTCTTTGTCTTCAGTGTATTCCTGGCTCAAGAAAGGCTCTCCAGGTTACAGGCTTTTCCTGCCCGATGCTAAAACGGACAACAGCACCAGGTTACCCCAGTACTGTTGCTGTATGGATTAACAGGAGTGTAATCAAAATACGCTTATTTTGCACCTGTTCCGTGTTAGCGCGTCTTAATAACCAGACGATTACTCTGCTTGACTTCTTCCATAACAACATATGTCCGTGTGTCATTGACGCCAGGCAGACGCAGCAGGGTTTCCCCTAGCAGCTTACGATAAGCTGACATATCCGGCACGCGTGTTTTCAACAGGTAGTCGAAATCACCGGATACTAAATGACACTCCTGAATTTCTTCAAGTTTTTGCACAGCAGTATTGAATTGTTCAAACACATCCGGAGCGCCACGATTCAGAGTAATCTCAACGAATACCAGAAGTGATGCATCCAGATAATGCGGGTTCAACAGCGCCGTATAGCCCTGAATAAACCCTTGTCTTTCCAGCCGACGCACACGCTCAAGGCACGGCGTTGGGGAAAGTCCCACACGTTTAGAAAGCTCGACGTTAGAAATACGCCCATCCTTTTGCAACTCATTAAGAATGTTACGATCGATACGGTCGAGATCTTTGCCAGGGCGCTTCTTGCTATCTACCATTATTATTGTCTCTCTGTATTCCTTCCCTACTCCTGTCTGACCCTGAAGACATCACTGTTCAGAGTCGCTACCTGTCACGATAGACCGAAATCATTAAGATTCACGGCTCGCAATGCCTGGGTCTACGGTGAGAAGACCGTTGCCTTGAGGCAGCTATCGACATCACGAATGGCGTCTGTCCACGCCATGCGTAGATTTCACTAGCACGGTAAACATGGTATTTACATGCATGATTATGCGCACATAACAATACTGTTTTTTTCTTCCTCGAATGTTTTCGCAAAACACCAGGTGATTGTCAAAGCAAAACATCGTTTTTTAGTACAACATGCCAGTTATTCATTAACAGTGACGTTTAATCATCATTTAATCGGCTTATAAACCGGAAAAATTAAGTAGCAGACGTGATAATGACGGGAGAATGACAGGAGAATTTGACACGATTATCGCTTTTGACGATTGCACAAATCGTTAACAAAATCGTCATACTCTTTTTTTACGTCTGTAAATTCCCTACAATCCTGCCCATTGTCTGCCAACAACTATGGGGATCTCATGGGCACGACCAAACACAGTAAACTGCTTATCCTGGGCTCAGGCCCGGCGGGATATACCGCTGCTGTCTACGCGGCACGCGCCAACCTGCAACCGGTGCTGATTACCGGCATGGAAAAAGGCGGCCAGCTGACGACGACCACTGAAGTAGAAAACTGGCCAGGAGATCCAAATGATCTGACCGGCCCGTTGCTCATGGAACGCATGCATGAACATGCTACCAAGTTTGAAACTGAAATTATTTTTGACCACATCCATAAAGTGGATTTGCAGAATCGTCCGTTCCGCCTGACTGGCGATAACGGCGAATATACCTGCGATGCGCTGATTATTGCCACCGGGGCTTCTGCACGCTATCTCGGCCTGCCCTCTGAAGAAGCCTTTAAAGGCCGTGGGGTTTCTGCCTGTGCAACCTGCGATGGATTTTTCTATCGCAATCAGAAAGTGGCGGTCATCGGCGGTGGCAATACCGCAGTTGAAGAGGCGCTGTATCTGTCTAACATCGCTTCCGAAGTACATTTGATCCACCGCCGCGATGGTTTCCGTGCGGAAAAAATCCTCATTAAGCGTCTTATGGACAAAGTGGAGAACGGCAACATCATTCTGCACACCAACCGTACGCTGGAAGAAGTGATCGGCGATCAGATGGGCGTCACTGGCGTTCGTCTGCGCGATACGCAAAACAGCGATAATATCGAGTCTCTCGACGTTGCTGGTCTGTTTGTTGCTATCGGTCACAGTCCGAACACGGCTATTTTTGAAGGACAACTGGAACTGGAAAACGGCTACATCAAAGTGCAGTCGGGTATTCATGGTAATGCCACCCAGACCAGCATTCCGGGCGTCTTTGCCGCAGGTGACGTGATGGATCATATTTATCGCCAGGCCATTACTTCTGCCGGTACAGGCTGCATGGCAGCACTTGATGCGGAACGCTACCTCGACGGTTTAGCTGATGCAAAATAATTTTACAAATCAGTAACAAAAGTAAAGAAGGCGACACCATGCGACTATGGGTCGCCTTTATTTTTTCCCCGTTGTAACATTGCTCTGCAAATAATTCTGATAACTCACCTGCTAAGCGTGCAATGAATAAATCCCGTCAAAAAGAGTTAACCCGCTGGTTAAAACAGCAAAGCGTCATCTCCCAACGTTGGCTGAATATTTCTCGTCTGCTGGGCTTTGTGAGCGGCATATTAATAATTGCCCAGGCCTGGTTTATGGCGCGAATTCTGCAGCATATGATCATGGAGAACATCCCCCGAGAAGCCTTGCTGCTTCCCTTTACCTTGCTGGTGATGACCTTTGTGCTGCGTGCATGGGTGGTCTGGTTACGCGAACGGGTGGGCTATCACGCCGGGCAACATATTCGTTTTGCCATCCGCCGCCAGGTTCTTGACCGTTTGCAGCAGGCGGGGCCTGCCTGGATTCAGGGCAAACCTGCGGGGAGCTGGGCGACGCTGGTGCTCGAGCAAATTGACGATATGCATGATTACTACGCTCGCTACCTACGCAAATGGCGCTGGCAGTCTCAGTGCCACTACTGATTGTCGTCGCAATTTTCCCTTCTAACTGGGCCGCGGCACTTATTTTACTCGGCACTGCACCGTTAATTCCGTTGTTTATGGCTTTAGTTGGGATGGGTGCTGCCGATGCTAACCGACGCAACTTTCTCGCGCTTGCTCGCTTAAGCGGGCATTTTCTCGATCGTCTGCGCGGCATGGAAACCCTGCGTATTTTTGGTCGTGGCGAGGCTGAAATTGAAAGTATCCGTTCTGCTTCGGAAGATTTTCGCCAACGGACCATGGAAGTATTACGCCTGGCGTTTTTATCCTCCGGTATTCTTGAATTCTTTACCTCGCTGTCGATTGCCCTGGTCGCGGTGTACTTTGGTTTCTCTTATCTTGGTGAGCTGGATTTCGGTCACTACAGCACGGGCGTGACGTTGTCTGCGGGCTTCCTTGCGTTGATCCTCGCCCCCGAGTTTTTCCAGCCGTTACGTGATCTCGGCACGTTTTATCATGCCAAAGCCCAGGCTGTTGGCGCGGCTGACAGCCTGAAAACATTTATGGAAACACCGCTCGCCCATCCACAGCGTGGTGACGTTGAGTTAACGTCTACCGAACCAGTGACCATTGAAGCCAAAGATCTGTTTATCACATCGCCTGAAGGTAAAACACTGGCTGGCCCGCTGAACTTTACACTACCTGCAGGCAAACGTGCGGTACTGGTGGGACGAAGCGGATCCGGGAAAAGTTCACTATTAAATGCGCTTTCCGGTTTTCTCTCTTATCAAGGCTCGCTGCAGATCAACGGCATTGAATTGCGGGATTTATCCCCGGAATCATGGCGAAAACGTCTCTCATGGGTTGGCCAAAATCCGCAATTACCCGCGGCAACAGTACGAGACAATGTGCTGCTGGCACGACCGGATGCCAGCGAGCAAGAGTTACAAATGGCCCTGGATAACGCCTGGGTCAGTGAGTTTCTGCCGCTCCTGCCGCAAGGCATCGATACTCCCGTGGGCGATCAGGCAGCCCGCCTTTCCGTAGGTCAGGCACAACGTGTGGCCGTAGCGCGTGCATTACTTCATCCCTGCTCACTGTTATTACTGGATGAACCTGCAGCCAGTCTCGATGCACACAGCGAGCAGCGTGTGATGCAGGCGCTAAACGCTGCCTCGCAGCGCCAGACAACGTTAATGGTCACCCACCAGTTAGAAGATCTTGCTGACTGGGATGTCATTTGGGTAATGCAGGATGGTCAGATTATTGAGCAAGGTTGTTACGCTGATTTAAGCGTGGCTAACGGTCCATTCGCCACGTTGCTGGTCCACCGTCAGGAGGAGATTTAAATGCGCGCGTTGCTTCCTTATCTGGCTCTATATAAGCGTCATAAGTGGATGTTAAGCCTTGGTATTGTGCTGGCAATTGTCACACTGCTCGCCAGTATCGGCTTGTTGACGCTTTCTGGTTGGTTCCTCTCCGCTTCGGCAGTGGCGGGAGTTGCAGGACTGTACAGCTTTAACTACATGCTGCCTGCCGCAGGTGTACGTGGCGCGGCAATCACCCGCACTGCCGGGCGTTATTTTGAACGTCTGGTGAGTCACGACGCGACTTTCCGCGTGTTGCAGCATTTGCGCATTTACACCTTCAGCAAGCTGTTGCCTCTCTCCCCTGCCGGGCTGGCCCGCTATCGCCAGGGCGAATTGCTCAACCGCGTCGTCGCCGATGTTGATACGCTCGATCATCTTTACTTGCGCGTTATCTCACCGCTGGTAGGGGCTTTTGTGGTAATTATGGTGGTGACTGTCGGGTTAAGTTTTCTTGATTTCACCCTCGCCTTCACGCTGGGCGGCATTATGTTGCTGACACTTTTCCTGATGCCGCCGCTGTTTTATCGAGCGGGGAAAAGCACCGGGCAAAACCTTACCCATCTTCGCGGTCAGTATCGCCAACAGTTAACCGCCTGGCTGCAAGGGCAAGCTGAACTGACCATTTTTGGTGCCAGCGATCGTTATCGTACGCAGTTAGAGAACACCGAAATTCAGTGGCTGGAAGCGCAGCGTCGTCAGTCCGAACTGACCGCGCTCTCGCAGGCAATTATGCTGTTGATTGGCGCGCTGGCGGTGATTCTGATGCTATGGATGGCCTCCGGCGGCGTTGGCGGTAATAGCCAGCCGGGTGCGTTAATTGCGCTGTTTGTCTTCTGTGCTTTGGCTGCATTCGAAGCCCTGGCTCCGGTGACAGGTGCATTTCAGCATCTGGGGCAAGTTATTGCTTCTGCCGTGCGTATCACTGACTTAACGGACCAAAAACCAGAAGTGACCTTCCCGGATACTCAGTCCGCCGTTCCTGAGCAGGTTTCCCTGACGTTACGGGATGTTGCGTTCACTTATCCGGAACAATCCCAACAAGCGCTTAAAGGGATTTCTCTTCAGGCAAACGCCGGAGAACATATTGCGATTCTCGGGCGAACCGGATGCGGCAAATCAACGTTGTTACAACTGCTAACCCGCGCATGGGACCCGCAACAGGGTGAGATTTTGCTTAACGGCAGCCCGATCTCTGACCTGAATGAATCAACATTGCGCCAGACCATCAGCGTTGTGCCACAGCGAGTGCATCTGTTTAGCGCCACACTGCGCGATAATCTGTTACTCGCCGCACCTGGCGCTACTGATGAGACTCTTGCTGAAATTCTCCGTCGCGTCGGTCTGGAGAAACTACTCGAAGATACAGGGCTCAACAGTTGGTTGGGAGAAGGCGGACGCCAGCTTTCCGGCGGCGAACTGCGTCGTCTGGCTATCGCCCGTGCGCTATTGCACGATGCGCCGTTAGTATTACTGGATGAACCAACCGAAGGCTTAGATGCCACGACTGAAAGTCAGATCCTCGAATTATTGGCTGAAATGATGCGTGAGAAAACGCTATTAATGGTTACACATCGGCTGCGTGGACTTTCACATTTTCAGCAAATAATAGTGATGGACAACGGGCAAATTATTGAACAAGGTACCCATGCAGAACTGCTTGCCAGACAGGGGCGTTATTACCAGTTTAAGCAGGGTTTGTAAGCTATTATTGAACGATCCGACTTGCGTAGTGGAGTTTTGCAGTCATGCGCCTGGTTCAGCTTTCTCGCCATTCAATAGCCTTCCCTTCCCCGGAAGGCGCATTACGTGAGCCTAACGGTCTGCTGGCGCTGGGAGGCGATCTTAGCCCTGCTCGGCTACTCATGGCTTATCAGCGCGGTATTTTCCCGTGGTTTTCTCCGGGCGATCCTATTCTCTGGTGGTCGCCTGATCCACGTGCGGTTTTATGGCCAGAATCACTGCATATCAGCCGCAGCATGAAACGTTTTCATAAGCGCTCTCCCTATCGCGTCACGCTGAATTACGCGTTTGGTCAGGTCATTGAAGGCTGCGCCAGCGATCGCGAAGAAGGGACCTGGATTACGCGTGACGTCGTCGAAGCCTACCATCGTCTTCACGAATTGGGGCATGCCCATTCCATAGAAGTGTGGCGTGAAGGCGAAATTGTCGGCGGCATGTACGGCGTAGCGCAGGGAACACTGTTTTGTGGCGAGTCGATGTTCAGCCGCATGGAGAATGCCTCGAAAACGGCGCTCCTGGTGTTTTGTGACGAATTTATCCGCCACGGCGGTAAGCTTATCGACTGCCAGGTATTAAATGACCATACGGCCTCGCTTGGTGCCTGCGAAATCCCTCGCCGGGATTACCTCAATTATCTCAATCAACTGCGCCCCGAACGGTTACCAAATAATTTCTGGGTACCACGGCGATTGTTTTCACCACAAGAATGAATGTTTTCGGCACATTTCTCCCCAGAGTGTTATAATTGCGGTCGCAGAGTTGGTTATGCTCATTACTCCGCTGCCGATAAGGAATTTTTCGCGTCAGGTAACGCCCACCGTTTATCTCACCGCTCCCTTATACGTTGCGCTTATAGTGCGGCTTAGCCGTGTGTTTTCGGAGTTATGTGCCAAACCTGTTTGTTGCGAATTAGCGCACAAATCTTTACTTATTTACAGAACTTCGGCATTATCTTGCCGGTTCAAATTACGGTAGTGATACCCCAGAGGATTAGATGGCCAAAGAAGACAATATTGAAATGCAAGGTACCGTTCTTGAAACGTTGCCTAATACCATGTTCCGCGTAGAGTTAGAAAACGGTCACGTGGTTACTGCACACATCTCCGGTAAAATGCGCAAAAACTACATCCGCATCCTGACGGGCGACAAAGTGACTGTTGAACTGACCCCGTACGACCTGAGCAAAGGCCGCATTGTCTTCCGTAGTCGCTGATTGTTTTACCGCCTGATGGGCGAAGAGAAAGAACGAGTAAAAGGTCGGTTTAACCGGCCTTTTTTGCGTTTGGTGAGTTACGGGGAACAAATATTGGAGGATGGTATGTTGTGTTTGAAAACTGCCTGTACGGCAGTGAACCGCCTCAACCTCCGCATCCGGTTTTGTGTCCTGTTTCTAAGCTGCCTGTACGGCAGTGAACCATCACTATGTGAAGGCGGGAGGAGATGTTCTTTTCTAAGCTGCCTGTACGGCAGTGAACCCGTGGCTGCCTGCTATGTCGGCATCAGCACTTTTCTAAGCTGCCTGTACGGCAGTGAACTGGAATAATAGCAGACTATCCGATTGATTTACTGTTAAAACTTACAAAGTCGCAGATTCAACCCCTTTTTCCAGACTTCAAAATAGCAAGAAAAAA
Source organism: Escherichia sp. E4702 (assembly GCF_963883545.1). Taxonomy (NCBI): domain Bacteria; kingdom Pseudomonadati; phylum Pseudomonadota; class Gammaproteobacteria; order Enterobacterales; family Enterobacteriaceae; genus Escherichia; species Escherichia sp. E4702. The sequence goes on from NZ_CAWORF010000023.1 coordinate 133,631, forward strand.
AATCAATGAGTTACATTTCAACCTAAAAAAAGGGTCGATTTGGTACTTCTTCAATCTCATATTTTATGCATAGCTTTTGATAAACAATTGAACAGAACACATACGGTCATAATCTCCGTCACGCAAACAGCGTGTTCATTGCGTAACCAAACGAATCAATCTCTATAAATTCTTCTTGACCGTTTTACTCCAACTCCCTATAGTAGCGCCCCGTTGCCACCCATGAGGTCAGCAGCAAAACAATTTGGTGAGGTGTCCGAGTGGCTGAAGGAGCACGCCTGGAAAGTGTGTATACGGCAACGTATCCGGGGTTCGAATCCCCGCCTCACCGCCATCTTCTAAGAAGAGCTCGTACGAAAGTACGGGCTTTTTTTTCGCATTAATGCGCCTTAAATAAAAAACACGTACTTCCTCTTCGAAAGTACGTGAAAATCAGTGGCTGATTACTATACCCACTAGTCGTAGGATACGGCAAATATGGCTTTGCTTTGGACTTCTCCAGGCTGTAGTGCTTCCTCCTTCACGCGGACATATTTCGCGGTAATCGGGAAGGTGTACTGATTCTCAATGGCCGCCATTTTAGTTAGTTTGTTCATCAGCGTATCACCCAGCTTTAGCGGTGTCGTTTCGTTACCATTATAAATCTGGAACCCAACCCCCTTAGCACCATTAAGCGATGTGTTTTTCAGAATGGTTCCACTATCATCCCATTCTCCGCGCGCAACTTTAAAAGTCACTGGATTAGTCGTGACGTTATAAACACTGTCACAATTTAAAACCAGATCTATAGAACCTGATTTTGTGTTATTGGCAGATTGCATCTCACTTATCGTTGTTTCTGGCATTCTTATTTCGTAAGTCGGTTGCGAGAAACTACAGGTTGTAGGTTTGTGTTTTGTTATATTAACATTTAAATTCTGTTGATAAGCAGCATCTGTTGGTAACCTATTGCTCACATAACATATAAAATAAAAGATAATGTTTTGATAGCAAAAATTAGTTGCTGAACCATTTTCAAATGGAAAGACAACCGCAGGAGCATTCAAGATGAATGAATTAGAATATACTGTTTGAACATTCGCATTACTTTCAGGCGATTTTATATATGAAGCTGTTAATGCTATACTTTTATTATTAATAGTATCGTTAACTGAATAAGTTTTCCTATCTCCCGTGTCAACAGGAAATCCATCTCCGACATCAAGATTAAACTTAATATAAATTGATTGATTGCTGTTTTGATTTTCTTTCATTTCTACAACATAATTGTCTAATGTTTTAAGTACATTTAACTTATCTTGAGTCGAATTACATGTAAATTCTCCTGTCAGATTAGGAGAAAATGTAACCGTTGCATTTCCCGCAGTTAAGTCTAAATTAACTCCCTGTATTGCAGTAGAATTTCCGTTGATAGTACATTTAGCCTGCCCCCAAAATGGCAAAGCCAGTAGAAACAAAAACCAATATTTCTTCATAAACAAATCCTTTAACGACAAATATAAACTTTATTCTCATCAATAACGTTATCAAAGGTAATAGTGCAGAATTGTTCCTGCTGTTTATTAACCGAGACGCGAATCGACGCAGGAACATCATTGGTGCGAATAAATATCCGACTTCCCTGTCCTACTAAGCCCACATTGTTGCCGCTTTCATCTTCAACCTCATAACCAAACGGCAACGGAGAGCCATCAGGGCGTTGGGAGATGAAATACCAGGGCTTGCGTTTATCAGTCTCAAACTGCGTCATCACTACCGCCCCACGATAAGGAACGGTGTTTTTACGGTTACCCAGTAGCGCCACATCGCTTTTACTGTCGGCAATATCCAACATCAACGTATTTTCACGATACGGCGTCAGGTTGTCATAAATAGCGTAGCCTCTGCTATCCGTGGTCAGGTAACGATATCCCTGCACCGCCGCTCCCTCCAGTCCCGGCGCTTTGACGATGGCGAACGTATCGGAAAGTCTGGGAGCCAGTGCCACACCGTCTGACCACGCGACTAAACCGCCTTGAATATTACCGCTAATCTGTTGATATCTTTTCGACTGGCTATAGCTGCCACCAATAGTCGCCAATGGCGCACGCCAGGTCAGGTTTCCACCTGCTGTTGTCTCGCTGCCCTGGTGTTGATGGCTTAAGTTAGCCCCGTAGCTGAACTGATCGCGACTCCCCGCTACACCGCTGAGGCTGGTATTATTCGACCGATAGCCGTCTTTATCAAAAGTGGTTGAGTTAGAAACAAATAAATCTCGTCGTTTTTCAGTGATTCCATCGCCCCACGAGAAGGGAGTTGAGAAATATAAGTTAATGCGTCTATCTTCGCGGTTATCTTCATCGTAGGTCTGGCTAACAGACAAGGTATAACTAAGGCGTTCCCAGGAGTTCGAGTAGCTGAGTTGATAATCTTTCCCTGTCCCGCTGCGTTCCCAATAATCCCGCCATTGACCGCTGACCGACAGATATCCCCAATTTTCCGGTAATGACTGGTTTATATTTACAGAAAAACTGTTCTTACGACCAAAATCGTACTGATAATAGTCGGCGATATCATAAACTGAGTCATCTTCTCGATTATAGCTTTTCCTGTTATTTGCCCAGACGTGATCGTTAAAAGTACGATAATCTCGAGAAGAATAACGCCAGGCCGCCAGCGAAAATTGCGTTCCACTTTGAGAGAGATATTTGTTCCAGGCAATCTGATAACTTTGACCATTAAACACATCACCGTTATCTTGTTCACTATGGGAATGGGTAAAATCAACCGATACAGCACCAATCGGTGTATTCCATCCCGTGCCGAGAACAAACGATGAGTAATTATCAGACAACTGCGTGCCAGCATAGAGTGTCAGCAAATTATTAAGGCCATACTGATAGCTTCCCTGAATAAAATCTGACTGATCGCTGGCTCCCTCAATACGACTACGTCCGGCAGCAAATTCATATTTCGAAACGCCCGGTTGCAACATATTTGGTACAGATGAATAAGGTACACGATAACGCGACACCGAACCGTCAGCTTCTTTAACGGTTACTTCCAGATCTGCACCACCACCAGCAAGTTGCAAATCATCAATGGCGAATGGACCTGGCGGAACCTCTTTCTGGTAAACCACAAAGCCATTTTGTTCGATAGTGACAAGTGCGTTACTTTGGGCAACACCACGCACCACTGGAGTAAAATTCTGTTTAGAGTTCGGCAACATCTGCATATCGCGCCAAAGGCGTACACCGCGAAAACGCACGGAGTCAAAAACATCAGAACCGGTATACATTTCACCAGCACGCAATGTGCCAAGAATTTGTGGAATTCCGCGCTCCAGATATAACGTGTTACTCTTCCATTTACCGCTGCTCTCGTCACTTTTCGTATAATTGGCATTTGAATGCAACTGCCAGCCCAGAAGATTCAAACCACTATTCAGATTTAAATAGCTATTTTTATTATCTCCTCCGTGCTTATAATTACTGTAATACTGACTGGCATAATAAGACGTATATAATGCGTTAATCCCGCGATCCCATGCCTCAGGCGGGACATATCCGCGTTCATACTCAACGATATAGGCCTGGGGTACACTTAACTTCAGGTTAAAATGCCCAATATCATAGTCAACGCTGCCGCCTTGTACCGCTTCCCGAAGTGGTACACATTCTACGCTTTTATCGATATTAATGCCTTCAGTGAGGATACCTATTTGCTTTAACTGCTCCCAGGATAAACATGTTGCATCCGGATCATCTTTAATAACGACATTATAATGTCCGCGCCACTGATTATTCAGGTAAACATCCATATCATAGATACCGGGCATCGGCTTATCACTATCAATATGATAGTCAGAAATTTTTTCCCCATTTAATCCGCCAATCATAAAATGGGTGTCAATGTTTCATCTTCCGCCCATGCAGACGAAGTTGCCAACACCGACAGGATAGCCAGCGTAATAGAATTAAGTTTAGACATAATCAATCCCTGATCTATTTGACGGTTTTTACTTTTTCACTCAAATAGTTTCCATGATCATCAATCAGCGTAATATTGTACTGGCTAACAACGGAAGATGTGGTGACGGTCTGTTCTGACCAAGGTGCTAGTACCAGCGTTTCTTTATTTAATTTGGTATTACCTTGCAGTTCAGGAATAGTTATCCAGTTCGCTGAATTATTTTTTATATTAATACCATTACTGACAGTTCTTATATTCAGTCGAGAAAAACTTCCTTTATCGACACCAGCTATACCCTCCGGACGATAAATAAATTTGATGCGGTTTTGCATCGCGAATTTAATCTGGTTTTTACCTTCATTTTTCTCACTATTAGGTGGAATGTCCAGGACATTGAGAAAGAACAAGCTTTCGCGATCCTTAGGTAGGGTATTCGCCAATTTTTTGATCTTGAGTTGTTGTCCCTCGCCACCTTTTATGTGAGTTACCGGTGGCGTCAACACGAACGGGACGTGAATTTTTTCTGGAGGCTGGCTGGTATCGCCATCATCAATCCATGACTGAACCAGGGCGCTACGATTACCTTCATTCATTAACTGAACGGTAATCTCTTTTTTCTGTTCTGGATAAATAACACGAGTGCCGTAGATATAGACACCACCCCACACAGGCGTGACCATACCGGCCAGCAAGAAGGCTATAAATTTTTTCATGACAACAATCCTTGTTATTGAAAATCGGCGACCGAAGCCGCCGATAAACACGATATTAATCTGTCACAACAGTCATTGTCAGAGCAGAGTTAACCGGGCCAGCAGTCACCGCATCACCTGATTGCGCGTATTTCGCACTGAAATTTAGTGTATATTCATTAGAGCTGTTTTTTTCTAACTCAATACTTTTATCACCGTCAATCTGTTGAGATTGCCCATCTGCACTCTCATAGTAGACAGCAAAACCAGCACCATTTGGGTTTACCACAGTATTAATGGTGATATCGCTACGATTTGCATCAAACTGACTTCTGGAAAACGTAATTCTGGGAGTCTTATCTCCTGTACATTTGACCGTCAGCGGTACAGTTGTTTTATTTGAATAACCATCATAAATATAACCAGCGCTCTTACCATCAAATTGATCAGCACCAATATCGTTCATAGCAATAGTAGCCTGGCTATTTCCGATAAATTGACAAGTAGTTCCAACCACATTACCGGTAATAACTAACTCACCCTGTTCACTCCCCTCCTCTGCAAAAGCCCCTGCACTCATAAAAAGAGAAGATAATACTGCAACTGCAATAATTGAACGTTTCATAGTCTATTCCTTAACTAATTTATTCCAGGTGATTAAGAGTTTCTGTCCTCTCGGAAATGAATTTCGCAAATTACATTTTCTATCGCAATGTAAACAAGTTGTTTTCGTGATTTAAATCAAATTATAAAAAACACATACCCAGCAAAAAATACCCATAAAAATATTTTCCTTGTTTACTATTCGTCATTATTTGATGTCATTACAAGGTAGATTAATACGTATTATTAATTGAGGATTGCTTGTTTTAAATAAATATCCATATACTGATGAAAGTGTAGGGCATTGAATTCCTTATTCTATTTCCAGCCAGAAATCGGCTTTTCAATAGACAAAAAGACCTGACGGTAAGGCCAGGTCTTTTATACATTACAACTAACCAATCAAAACCAGGGAATAGTAGCGGTTGCGCTTAATCCATAACTACTGAATACCCCTTTAACCGGTTCTGTACGCAAATCCCCGTGTCGGATAAACAACTTGAACTGTTGCTGACTCGACAAACTCTTCATATTAAGAAAAGGTAAGTCGGTCCGCTGTTCAGCTTGCGCCGCCAGTCGCTCAATCGCCTGTTCTTCAGTAAGCCAGCCTTTTTTCACTGAACGCCTTAACAGACGCTGGGGGTTACTTTTAACCTGCACACGGCTTACTACTCGCCAGCCCTTTATTTCTGGAACAGGAGTGACAGGTGAACATTGGCAATAGTCCGTAAGTCCTTTACGCCACGCTGAGGCTTCAAGCGCCTGTAATGCCTGAGCGCTACCATGCAAGCGTAAACGCGCTCCTGGCATAACATTTACGTCCGGGAAACTCACGCCGATATCGCCTTGCCCTCTTGCACCCAATGCCCGATGCAGTTTGGCAAATAACGCTGCCATCAACATTTCGCTCGAAAATTCAGGATCTGGCAGAACGCGGATCTCAAGGTAGTGATCCATTGGCAGCTCCTTATTCCGATTTCTCACCAAAGACACCGCCGCGGATCAGCACAGCCATCACGTAGTGCTGCTGCTCAACGTCTGGTTTCATCCCTTTAGTCACCCAATTGTCCAGTAAGGTATAAAAGTCGAGTTTTTCTTTCGGTTGACGGCAGGCCACGCCGCGACTGGTTACAGAACCGTAAGGTTCCACGGCAATAGCCCCCAATTCATCGACTTTTGGATGCCAGGTATCGATGGTACGTAAAGCATTGCCAATCTTCTGAGAGTGAATACCGGCAATGCCAGCCACCTAGTATAACACACGACTTTTGCTACTGTTGCTGTCGAGTACCAGCTCCTGCGACGGGAAAACTTCTTGCCCGGCACCAAGGCGAACCTGCGCTTCAACGGTAAGCATCACCCACTCTTTTCCGCTCAATCCTTGTTCAATCGTTGCCGCCAGTTCTGTGACGCTACTCTGGCCCTGTTCAAATTGACGTAAAGAGAAGTCATGGCTGTTAAAAGTCCATGATTTGTCGTTAGCGGTGACTTTCACCTGAATTTGCTCGGCACCGATACGGTTACGCCACAGAAAACGACCATTTGCCAGATTCAGGGCATAACGAAGCGCCAGCTCTTTAAAGCCATGTTCGCTGATATAACCGTCAATAACGTCGGAAAGCGCCTCCTGATAGGCCATATCATTACATACTGAAGGTGAGGATAAATTACCCAGAACGCGCAGCGTAAACATCACTTTTAACGTATCCGCATCAACCGGAAGCGCTGCCACGTCTACCCGCTGCAAGTTGGCTTTTTGGATTTCTGCATTCAGCTTTAACGCATTACTGGAAATTGCATCTTTCAGGCGATTGGAGATGGTTCCGCGAACGGCTTTCTCCTGAATCTCAATAGGTTGCCATTCATTTCCTTGCCAGTTACCTGCGTACATCACCGCGTCAGAGGTTGCCAGTTTGCGCTCAAATGCCAGTACTGACGCCGTTTTTACTGCTACAGGGGCCTTTGCCATAATTATGTCCTTATTCTGTATCGTCATCTTCATTAATCGTAGGGTCGTCAACGACTGGTATTGCCGAGCAATAGTAGCCAGTGTCCGTTGTACGGTAACGCCACATCAGCGGTTGCAAGCCAGTAATACGATGTAATCCGCGCCATTCGCCAATGCCATAAACTGCTTCGGCAAAGGCAAATGGTGTTGAGGTATCGCGCGCATTTTCAACTTCACCGGGTGCGTAAACAGGAGAAATGCGTTGGTAGCCACACATTAACGGTACCAGGAAACCAGGCATTGGCTTCGGCTGGTATACCCATTGTGCGCTGTTGTCTTCTGCCGGAGATTCGGCCTGATATTTAACGGCAGCAAAATCAAGCCAGGCATCAAGCAACGATATATCGGGATGTTGTTGATGATGTTCAGCCAGCCATTCACTGCGATCGTAAAGCGCATAGCCAGGCATTAAACGCCAGATGATTTTACGCAGTTGCTTTTCATCTTCAGGCGCATGAAAAAGCTGTGGTTCGCGCATGTCAACAATGCTGCCGCCCGCCAGTTTGTGGCTCTGGCAAAGCATTTTCAGATGGTCGCAAAGGGCTTTTCTGCCATATTCACCATTGGTAATTTCGCCATTACATTCAATCAGCAGAGAAACCGTCAGGTGCATACGGCCCTCTTCATTGAACGAGGCGGTTTTACCTTCTCTGGTTAATGGGTTACGGGTGAGAGCGAATTGAAAATCGCGCCCGGAGCTGTACGCCTGAATATGCTGTTCATGGCTTACTACCGCACAACCGTCAAAACTTACGCCAAATTCATCCACGACTTTTCGAGAAAGCGCATGGACATAACCGAGAAAATGGGTCATCGACGGGAATCCCCAGGTCAACCCGGAGACGGCGTTAGCGTTTTCGATGCGTACATGGGGTAACAAGAGCAGATAACTCATTTCAGCGCCTCCTGCAAAACGGCTTCCATTTCACGCATCCGTTGAGTAAACAGGGACTGACTGCGCCACTCCCTTTGCTCGACAGCACCGACATCGAAATGGGCTTTTTTCAGGCGATAGTTCAGCCAGCGCGCGAAATCATCGGCTACCGTCTCTTGCCAGTCGTTTTTCTCACGCTCCTGTTTGAAAGTCTCATCTGAGAGGCTTCGCCACGGGTCCAGCCAAAGTTGTTGGTGGCGAGGTAAGTCTGGTGATTGCGCGGACCATCCCTGCCATTTTTCTTGCTGAAATGAAGACGCCTGCATGAACAGCAGATCAATCAACTCATCAATATATTTCGCCCGCGCAGTTCGGATATGAACATTATTTATGTCAACCTTCAGCAGGTAAGTCATCCGGGCTATGATGCCTGAAGCCGCCCGATTGAAATCGCCGCGTAGGGAAAAAATACTGCGCATGTTTTGTGGCGCGCGATCCAGCGTCGCCCAGGTGGGCGGCATTGATGGCAACAGCCAGACACGACCACCCCGCACACTATTGAGCAAAGAAATATTCTGCGGTTTTGTGCCGCCAAAATGCATTTCGGCAAGATTAGGAAACCAGATATCTGGCTGGGAGTGCCATTTTCCTGCTTTGCGGGCATCGCGAATGGCTTTCGACTCCTCACTAAAGCGAACGGCAGTTAGCTTTTCATACATCGCCTGCGCCAGTGAACTGGAAAACAGTGGGCAGAGCAGATGATAGCCATCATCGACAGGGAAATAGATTTGTTTTGCCAGTTTATGGCTGGCAGGCCGTCCAGTTGTCCATGCCTGGCTAAACCCAGCTACCCACTGCTCCAGTTGCGCTTTATCCTCTGCAAACGTACTTAATGCCTGATAATCACCACGCTTCAGGCTGGCAAGCAGTGAATCTCCGTTCACATCGGTTTGTAGCAACTTTGCGACGTCAAGTGCGGCGGCGTTACCAATCGCGTCAGTAGCGACATTCGCCAACGATGCCGTGTTTAAATAGCTTTCGTTAGCGGAGGTTTCCAGATAAAAGCTACTGGCTTTAGAATCACCATGACTGAATTTAGCGCCATGAGTGACTAATTTGATTTGCCCGGCACGTTTCGCCGCATCCGTTAACCAGTTACGTGGCAAGTAGCGTGCTTCAAGTTCCTGTCGCTCCAGAGCGATAACGCTGGCGTCCTCGCCCTGTTCCAACCGCTTTGCTGCTTCTTTTTCAAAGGCTTCGATTTTGGGTTGCCTTCGCGAAGCGATGTAGTCAGTTATAAAATCCACTAAATTATTGTTCAAAAGATTCCCTCCTTATTTTTTCACAGGTTGCGAAACACACCTAACCAGGGGTGATAACGCCAGTCATTGACCGCATCTTCTTCACTGGCCGGCACTCTCACTTCCGCAAACTTTTCCCCAACGTTTGCTATCTCACAACTTTGCTTATCAGCTAATTTCAACAAAACGTGTTGGTAATCCATCACGCCCCAGCAAGCGACGCCGCTGGCGCATCTCACCTCTTCTCGCCTGAAATTCCCTTGCGCTTTACGCTCGTTGTCGCCCGTGCGGGAATAGAAACGCGCTTCGCTTTCTTCATCATCCATATGCAGAAAAAACACCGCCTCCGGCAAAGGGGAATAACGAAATGGCGTCTGGCGCTGCATCCAGCCGTTCCAGCTTAGCGGTGCACGCCACCATTGCGCCGCCACCACATGTTTGCTTTTACTGCTCATCAATTCGGCGGATAAACGACTATGCTCTAGCTCCGCCAGTTTATTGGCATTATTGGCAGACAGGATCCGCGGCAAGGCGTTAATCGTCCGGTAGTCCGCGATCGGAATCAGTTCGCAAATATCGTGGCTATTCAGCAAGTGTTCTTTTGTTTCGAAACCAGGCTTACAAAATGCGGGGGCTTTTTTCTGCAATGATTTGATATTGCTACGCAAAATAACCAGATTCTCACTGGTCGGCACATTTCTACGGTGGCGCTGAATACGTCCGGCAAATTGAATTATCGAACGCATGGAGCTTGGTTCGATAATTCCCCAGTCCGCATCCCAGTCACGCCCCACTTCGATAACCGATGTCCCCAACACCACGAACAGATGGTGCGATTCCGGACGGTTATGTAAGGCATCTGCGATATCTTCGTTGTTCCAGAAATCGAGTTCGTTATGACGAGTAAAAGCGCGATCCAGTCGCTTCTCAATATCTGAACGCACCGCCAGCGGATGTCGGGAGTGGTAAACACAGTAATGAATGCAGACATCTTCTGGTGAAGGAATGGCAATCAGAGCTTTGGTCACCGCAACCAGTGGATTGATATTCGCGAAGCGCACCAGGCCCAGCGAAACGGTTTTACCGCTTTCGTGTAGCTGGCGGTGCGCCTGATGCAACTTCAGCATTTGCGTATGCACCGTCTGGGCCACACTTTCGCTAACGTCTTGTATCGCGCTTGATGCAGATGAAATTGAAGCAACACGCCCGAAATGCAGTCGCTCTTTTTCAGCCAGCATCACCGCTCGCCGTGCAACAAATTTTGCATGTGCATCACGAAACCCAGGCCCGTCGCAAATTTGCGTTGCATCAGCATCTTTTTCATCAAACCAGGCACAGCAGATATTGACGGGCCTGCCGTTGGTACCACAAGACGTCTGCCACATTTTACGCCCGGCGAGATAAGCCGCGAACAACGCCTGAATCAGCCCTGGCGGTAGCGTCGCCGAGGAAAGTAATACCCGCGTTCCCAACATCCCGGCCCAGTTCATCAAGCGACATACCGCATGAAGATCGGCAATATCAAAGTCATCAGGTTCGTCGAGCACTAAATCACTGGTTAACAGGCGCAACATCGCCGGAAGCTGTTTCCCGCCTCGCACACCCTCGGTCGCGGAAATAAGATGATCAATCGTCGCGACCAGAATCGGCGCGCTCACTAACTCCTTAAGTTTGCAGTCATCCTTCAACCATTTTTCCAGCGCCCCGGTATGCAGACTGCCTTCGTACTTAACGAACTGTTGCTCCTCTGTTGGCGACTCTTGTGAAGCACTTCCGCAATCATTGTCTATTTTTTCCTGCTGCCACAGTTGCTTAACTGCCGCCGAACCAATCAGTACCGCCAGCTCATCCTCACCCAGTCCAAGCCGACTGCGCAGAGCATCGCCGGTTTGCAAGGTTAGCGTGCGCAATCCCAGCGCAACGGTAAAGCGGCACCCTTCTCGCTCGTCGGCAAGTGCATACATAATGCGGGCGTTCGCAAAGGTTTTACCACACCCCGTCGAGGCCATATTGACGCCGAAAAATCCCTCTTCACGACTTCGTTCACGTAGCGCTCGCGCCACATCCCAGGCTTTATCTTGCCAGCGATATTTCACATCTGTGGCCCGCTGGCTAAAACCTTTATGTCGGGCAATTGCCGGAAGCGATGCCCGTGTGTGCATCAGTTGCCGCCCAAGCAGATACGCATGATGCGCGACGCCCACAAGGTGCTCGTCTACCCGTTGTTTGAGCGTGCCACTTTGGCGATCGCTATTTGCCCAGACGATATATTCCGGGTCCTGCCATTTTTGCTGCGCGTCATTAGATGAATAGTAGTGATCGGCAAGCATCAGGCAAAAACGCGCCATATGTAAGGGGAACAACTGTTCCATCTGCCCGTATGTCTTTAAACCGAGCGCGTTGCTTGCCCGGCGAGAAATCTGACGCGCTTTTTCCCGCCAGCTCGCGCTTTGAAGCGGCGTTCCTGATGGAAACTGCCAGACTTGCTCAAAATCCTGTTGCGTCCAGTCATTCTTGCGGTGGTTAACGGCATTCCAGTCAGCATTCAGTTGCTTCTCCAGCCAACTTTCACAACCTTTGCATGATTGTTCCGGCTGTGGAGAAAGATTCTCCGGCATTCGATGATGGGAAAGGATCAGCCAACCTACCGTCCTGGCTAGCGGTTGCAGCGAGCTAAATGGGCTATTTGAAAAATGAGGCGTGTCTTTTTGCAGACGTTCAAGAATCGCAACTTCATCATCTGCCGTTAATTCCCCGAGTTTCTCCAGCCACACATCGTCTGGCTGTTCACCAACAAACGCCTGAAAGAGCCGCAGTGAGATCCATTCATGCCGATAAGGTTGATAACTGCGTGCGCTCTTATGGGTCAGGCTTTGCTGAAAGCTGCGTCCTGCTTTACCAAAATCATGAAACAACCCGGCGATAGCCGCCAGCAGCGCAATGCTCTCCGCGCATTGCCAGCGATTTTCTTCCTTGTTCACCAGGCTGGTTTGGGTTGTTCGATTCGTGGGAACGCGTCCCTGTGCATTAAAACGACGAATATTACCCACAATCCACATCAACTCCATTTGCCCGTTCTTTTTCAGCCAGTGACATGCCACTGCGGTATTTCGCCTGGCAGTTTTGCGCAGTAAACGGCGGAGTGTATTAACGCCTTCCAGAGTAATCACCGTTTGCCATGCGGCATCACCGGTGCGTTCAGCAAACTGATCAATAATACGGCAGCTTTCCACGCGAGCATTTTTTGTACAGCGCGAGATAAGCAGAATATTCATTGATCAGCCTTAGCCAGTGCCTGGGCCGTATCTTGCAAAGAGGTGATCATGACATCCAGCGCATCTGCTTGTTGAAAGATATTGATGCAGCGTTGACGAAACTCCTGAGCATCTTCCCCCGCCATTGCGGCAATAAATGCTTGTGGCATAACCAGGGCATCTTTAATCAGATCGGCAAGGTCAAAAACGAGGCCGCCGCGACGTGTTTTACCGTGCATTACTGCTAAACCATGCGGGATCCCGGTTACCCACGCCGCCACTGCCGCCAGCCCATAAGCCAGATAATTACCCTGATCGAGAAAGCGGTTGGCCATATCAATCCCACCGCCCCGTTTTGCGCGAGTAAAGTCGCCATAGCCCACGGTTTGGCTCACCATTTTGTAGAGTGCTTTGGTCAATTTGGCCTCTACGAGCATAAGCTGCGTATGGTTTTCTGCCGCGTCTATTTCTTCACGAGTACGATTTAGTAGGGTCTGCAGTGCATTAGCATCAGGCTGAAAGGCGTGTTCACGCTGCATTTTCGCGCTGGACCAGTGCTTATCGATATGTGTCAGGCGGATTAACTGAAAACGTTTCGCGGCGGCAAGTCGTTTATCTTCAGCAAACCAAAAAGAAACCCACTGCTGAAGATATTCAGTAGGACGATATTCGCTTTGCGGACTGAGCCAGGAGACATCAACATCAACTTCATTTGCCGAATACAGCGGCGTGCCATCCGTACCACAAAAGCCCACCATCACCCCGGCATGGGCAAATTCACGCATCGCCGCCTGAGTAACAGATGTTCCCATCCCCAACATCAATGCCGTGGTGTTCGCAATGGGGATATTCCAGTAGTACGACTCCTTACCTTCACTGGTAACATATTCCACTCGCCCACCATTCACCTGCACCCGGCATTTTTCCAGATAATAAATATTGGCGCGTTTAGAGTGGAGAATGGTTTTGAGGTCAGATGGAGTAAGGTAATTGGAAGACATAAACACATCCTGTGATTATTTTTATTTGAAGGAGTTAGGATTAGTACAGCATTGATTTCTGTGCGAGAAATTGATTTCTATCGCAATTATCACAATTGTTATTGCGTGTTGTGGCTAATGGTTCGGAGTTGAGAGTGTCATGGCACGACCAAACGTCTAACACTATCGTAGTGTGAATACTGCCTGTACGGCAGTGAACATGATTACGGGGCTAGGCATAAACCTTATGAATTTCTAAGCTGCCTGTACGGCAGTGAACACTTGCAAATGAAACGCCGGACTAATCCACATTTTCTAAGCTGCCTGTACGGCAGTGAACATCGCGGCCCGCCTGGTGATTGAACCGGTTGATTTCTAAGCTGCCTGTACGGCAGTGAACGAC